>JALOMS010000304.1 GCA_025455345.1 Thermoflexibacter sp.
GAAAAAGGGAAATAGATAAATTGTCATGTTTTTTGTTTATAGTTATAATGATGTATAGATTATTGTTTATAAAAACTTGATTATGAAACTATTAAAGATTTTAGTGTTGATATTTTATTTTTCTATTTATTGGATAGATAGTCTTTCTGCCCAAGGGAATTTTACACCTTGTTTTAAGACAGATATTACTAAGGGGTGCGCTCCTCTGAGAATCAGACCTAATGATTGTTCTGGGGCTGGAGCTTCTTTGATATTTTATGATTATGGAGATGGTAGAGGTCCCGTACCAGACAAAGAGGTTACTTATAGTAGAGCAGGGAGGTATGCGATTACTCAATATATAAACACAGGCGGTGGTGGTGGTATGAAAACTGATGGGCAATACCTTATTGAAGTCAGTACGCCTATTAATCCTACTTTTGAGGTTCAATTCTGCTCGAACTTTACGGTCAATATCACTATAAACAGTAAAGATTTTAATGAATATTTTGTAGATTTAGGGAATGGACAAAGTAGAGTAGTCAAAGGTGGTGATGCACTTTCGGTCAAATATGGCAGTGGTGCGCCTGTCAGACTGACTGTCTATGGCAATACCTCAACGGCAAACCCTAATTGTGGAAGCACTCAACAGATGATTACTCCTTTGGAACGTCAGCCCAAGGGAGTGCTTAAGCAAGTTAAGGTATTGGCTGACGATAGGGTAGAGGTGAGTTATGCGCTTGGAAGCCCTAATGCCAATTATAACTTACTCCAGACTGCTCTTATTTCTGATGAACGCAAGAAAATCAATATTCCTAATGGTAGCACCACTCTAATTACTACTGACAAGATTTCCAATTTTGAGCTATTCCGATATAGGATTCTCGCAAGTGATAAGTGTGGTGGAGAGGAAGAATTTGCTTATGAGGCAATTAGCACCATTAGATTGCGGACAAATACAAGCAAGGGCAAAAACACTTTAGTTTGGAATATTCTCAACGATTTGGGTTTTGTAAATTATACCATTTACAAAGATGGAAATATACTAAGAACGATAACTAATATCAATGCGACTACTTACGAAGATACAGATGTCAAATGTGGGCAGGAGTATTGTTATCGTATAGAAGCCAATACCAACGAAGGTACTACGAAATCTATCTCTGCTACGCAGTGCATCTCAGTGTCAAGAGAGTCTAATCCCAAACCTGTGGCGCAGTTTGTAGCAAATGTAGTGAATAATAGTATAGAAATTCGCTGGCAAGTGCCTACGGAGAGTAAAGCACAAACTACTTTTTTGTTGAGAACAGATGAAAAAGGGAATGCTACAAGGATTCAAGTACCTAATATTCCGCCTTTTATAGATACTTCGGCAGACTTAATCAATAAGGATTATTGTTATAAATTGTTTTACATAGACGAGTGTGGCAATGCCGCTCCAGAGAGTTCTATTGCTTGTCCTATTCGCTTAGCTCTTACCGAACAGGATAATGAGGTTATACTCAATTGGGTAGCAACGGGAGCAAGCAACGTAGTATTAGAAAAGTTAGACGAGAGAGGCAATCCATATCGCATGATTCCTACCTCTGGCAATAGCCTGACCGAGCCTAAGCTCCAGTTAGACAGGCAATTGACACGTTATCGTGTGAGAGGTATTGTGAATGGGATTTTGATTTACTCCAATATCGTCTCTATTAGAGTCAATGCCCAACTCCAATACCCCAATGCTTTCAGCCCCAATAATGATGGTCTTAATGATACCTTTGGTATCAAAGGCTCATTTATCAATGATTTTCATTTACAGATTTTTAACCGTTGGGGAACATTGGTATATGAAAGCACAGACATCAATGGGATTTGGGATGGGAGGTTCAATGGAGAACTCGTACCAGAAGGGGCTTATATACTGACCATAGAGGGTAGAGATACGATTGGCAAAAAAGTAAGTGAGCGAACAGTGCTAACAGTGGTCAAATAATGTATTTTTACGTTTTTATAACAGAATTTTTGTAAATTTTGATATTTATTTGCAATATAAACTTATAAAGTGAACAAGTTTCATAACTTTATCTTCACAACTAAAATATATAGCAAATGAAAAATGAAATAAAACCTATTGGCAGGTATCGTTGGGTAATTGTTGCTTTGTTGTTTTCTGCAACTACTATCAATTATTTGGATAGACAAGTATTAGGTTTGCTTAAACCAGAATTAGAGAAACAGTTATCTTGGACAGAGACAGATTACAGCAATGTCGTCATGGCTTTTTCTGCGGCTTATGCCATAGGATTACTCATTTTTGGTCGTTTTATAGATGTGATTGGGACAAAAATGGGGTATATTATTTCTATCATTGTTTGGAGTATAGCTGCGATGTTTCATGCGCTCGCTAATACAACTTTAGGCTTTGGCGTAGCAAGAGCTGCATTAGGTTTAGGAGAGGCGGGAAACTTTCCTGCGGCGATTAAGTCCGTAGCGGAGTGGTTTCCAAAAAAAGAAAGAGCATTGGCTACGGGTATTTTTAATTCTGGAACAAACATAGGAGCAGTGATTGCGCCCATCTTAGTGCCTTGGATATTAGGAGCTTATGGTTGGGAAGAAGCATTTATCATTACAGGAGCTATTGGTTTTATTTGGTTGTTTTTTTGGTGGATTTACTACGATACTCCAGCCAAGCAGAAAAGAGTTTCAAAAGAAGAATACGCATATATTCATAGTGATAATGAAGAAGTTACAAGTGATAATAAAGAGAAACCAGTAAGCTGGCTAAAGCTCTTTAGCGTACGCCAAACTTGGGCTTTTGTTTTTGGCAAATTATTAACTGACCCTGTCTGGTGGTTTTTCTTATTTTGGCTACCTTCCTATTTTGCAACTACTTTTCAGTTGGATTTGAAAAAACCAAGTATCCATTTGGCTATTGTTTATACCGCAACAACCATAGGCAGTATTGGTGGCGGTTACCTGTCTTCTTATCTCATCAGAAAAGGTTGGTTAGTCTATAAAGCACGAAAAACATCTATGCTTTTTTTTGCTCTGAGCGTCGTACCTATTACAACAGCCCAATTTGCGACCAATATATGGGTGGTAGTTGCTTTGATTAGCTTAGCGGCGGCGGCGCATCAGGCTTGGAGTGCCAATATCTTCACTACCGCCTCAGATATGTTTCCCAAAAAAGCAGTTAGCTCTGTGGTCGGCATAGGAGGCATGGCAGGTTCGGTAGGTGGTATTTTATTCCCACTTTTTGTTGGATATTTATTAGATAGCTACAAAGAAGCAGGTAATATTACTGCTGGTTATAATATATTATTCACTATATGCGGTTTTGCTTACCTCATCGCTTGGGTAATTATGCACCTATTTGCCCCTAAAATGGAACAAGTGAAATTGTAAATGCGTATGTTAGTAGATACTTATAAGACCAAAGGAATGAGGCAAACGCTTGTAAATCAACTTAGAGCAAAGGGGATTGTAGATGAGCGTATATTGGAGGCAATCAATAAAGTCCCGCGTCATTTTTTTTTGGATTCTGCCTTTTTGAACCATGCCTATCAGGATAAAGCATTTAGCATAGGAGAGGGGCAGACTATCTCACAGCCCTATACCGTTGCTTATCAGACCAATCTGCTCAATATCAATACAGGCGACAAGGTATTAGAAATAGGCACAGGGTCTGGCTATCAAGCGAGTATTTTGATAGAGCTTGGCGCAAATCTTTATACAATTGAATATAACCGCAAACTCTACGAAAAAGCAAAACAACTGTTGCACAAACTTAACTACAAAGCTCATTTTGTTTGCGGTGATGGCTCTCAAGGATTTGCAGCTGCCGCTCCTTATGACAAAATTTTAGTAACAGCAGGCTCTCCTACAGTGCCTTCGATTTTGATTGAGCAATTAAAAGAAGGTGGCAAGTTAGTCATTCCCGTAGGCGACCTACAAAGCCAACAAATGTGTTGTATAGAAAAGCTACCTCATGGAGAAACCAAAATCAATTTGCATGATTTTTTTGTCTTTGTACCTCTATTGGGCAAGTTTGGCTGGAAGGGTTTATAGGCTTGACATCTATTTTTCAATCTTTTTCTTTAAGCCAACTGCTAAGATTCCATTTATGAGGTTTTTTCCGTGATACTTTTTTGAGAAGATGGTTTGTTGGTCATTACTACATGACTACCATTCATCTGTGTCTGTTCTTCAGTGTGTCTCTTCTCTTTTTTGGGTGGAAAGAGCAAAGAGGAGATAATGCTCACTGAAAGAATAAATAAAATAATATATAGCGAATAAACCGTTTCAAAACCCATACTTTTCAGCCAATCATGCGCCAACATTTTAAATCCAATAAAACACATCAAGAATGACAAGCCTATTTTCAGGTAATGAAAAAGGTGTAAAATATTAGAAAGAAAGAAAAACATGGAACGCAAACCCATGATAGCAAAAATATTGGAAAAAAAGACAATGTAAGGGTCTTGGGTAACCGCAAATACTGCTGGTACAGAATCAACCGCAAATATCAAATCAGTAAACTCGACAATCAGCACTACCAAGAACAAAGGAGTGAGAAACCATTGATTTTGTTTTTTTACAAAAAAACGTTCCTTAACGAATCGCGGATAAAGTGGAAAATATTTAGAAACCAATTTGACAACGGGGTGTTTATTTACTTCTATTTTCTCCTCCTCATCTCCTCTATTCATAAACATTTTAATTCCCGTAAAAATAAGGAAGATGCCAAATAAATAAAGAATCCAATGAAATTCATGTATCAATGCAGACCCTAAAAATATAAAAATAAAGCGCATTACGATAGCTCCTAATACACCCCAAAACAAAACCTTTTTAAAATACTTTTCTCGTACTCCAAAAGATGAAAAAATAAGAATAATCACAAAAATATTGTCCACCGAAAGAGAGTATTCTAACAAATACCCTGTCAAAAATTCTAAAGAAAGATTGTTGCGATAAAGTTGTATCGTAGTTTCGTAGTGAGCAGAGGACATATCTATCTCTCCTGGGTCATAGCGATTAATAATGGTTTTTAACTCATCCATATTAGTAATGCCATGAATCCTATCCCCATAAAAGTTTAAAATGACATAAAAAATAAGGGCAAACATGACCCAAACTGCGCTCCATGATGCCGCTTCTTTAAAACCAACAATATGATTTTTTTTTGAGAAAACGCCCAAATCTACTACTAATACTGTCAAAATAAAAGTAGTAAAACCAGCAAAGAATAATATCTCGTTTGTTAACATTTATATAGTAAAAATCGTCTCAGTAATACTAAATTATATGGTCGCATTTTGAGTATGTCCTAACTTTTGATGCTGATACATAAGTAGATTTAAGAATGTCTTATAATAGTTTGATATATAAAACGTAAATTTGCCACTTACTGTTAGTTATTTTATCATAAATTTTGGGGTAATCTACTCAAAACTCTTTTTAGATTACGCAAAAATAAACCCAAATTTTTTACAATTAGGTAAATTGAGATAGGATTTTTAATTTTGCACGACTAACTTAACTTTTACTCGTATGATTCAAAGAATTCAGACTTTATTTTTATTTTTTAGTATTGTAGCAATGGTGGTGATGCTGTTTTCTCCGATATGGACTAAGACCAATCCACAGACCAATGAAACAGTACTTCTTTCACCTATGACTTTGGTGCATAAGCAACAAAATCAGGTTATTGTACAACATTCAACAATGTATATAGCTATCCTTGCTTTTGTAAGTATTGCTTTTGCCTTTTTGTCTATTTTCACCTACAAAAACCGAATGAGGCAAGTAATATACAATCTGCTGAATATTTTAGCCTTGATTGGTGTACTAGGCTGTTTGGTCTATGCCTCAAGTAAGGGCGAAGATATGCTCAAAAGTGTTCCTCAAGGCAATTTTGGCATTGGTTACTTTATGCCTGCTATTGCTGTAATTATGAACGCATTAGCAAATCGTTTTATTCGTAGAGATGAAAAATTGGTCAAGTCAGCAGATAGACTTAGATAAGATAGCGTATAAAAAAATACATAGACTTTCCAAATCCTTCTTCCTGATTCGGAAAATCTATGTATTCAATCTAATAGCGGGTAAAGAATTATAAACTACTAAAAGCTGTCTTCCTGATATATTGTTTTCAATTAGCATACCAACTTTTATA
>JALOMS010000305.1 GCA_025455345.1 Thermoflexibacter sp.
ATTTGCATATCCTTATCTGCGATTATAGAAGAAAGGTAGGATATTTTTTTATTATAGTTTGCCTCCAAATCTTGTTGTTCTTTTTGGAGTTTTTCTAATTCTTGGCTACTTCCAGAGGTTACATTTTCTTTTTCTTTGGCTAACTGCAACTGTAAGTTCTTTTCTTTGGCTACCAATGCGATACTATCTGCGATTTGCTTTTGGCGCATCTGCTCTAACTGCCTTTCCAGATTTTTGGCTTTCTCATTTACTTGGGCTATGCTATCTACGAAACGCTGTTGCATTTCTATTTGGGACTGGCTACTTTGGTTAGATTGCTGTTTTTGATTATCGAGAGCCTGCTTTGCCTCTTCTAACTGTTTTTGTATTTTTTCAGATTGTTTTTTGGCTTCTTCTAATTCTTTTTGTCGCTTAGAAGTTTCTCTACGAGCCTCATCTTTGGTTTTTTCAGAGGATTTTCTGAGTTCTTTTTCTTTCTCCTCAAGTTCTGCTAATCTTCGCTTCTCGTCTGCTCTGATGCGCTCTATTTCGGCTTGTATGCGCTCTTGCTCTTTCTTTTTCTCTTCCTCAAATTTCTTTTTTTGTTCCTCTAACTGAGTAGCGGCGGCGGCAGCAGCATTTTGTTGGGCGGCGGCGGCGGTAGCTTCTGCATTTTTCTTAGCTTCTAATGCGGCGGCTTCTGCGGCTTCTTTTTCTTTTCTAAGCCGCTCCAACTCAGCATTTGTCCTTGCTTGCTCGTCTTTGAGTCTTTGTTGGTTTGCCAATATCTTATTTTGTTCCTCTTTGAGTTTATCCCTTTCTGCTTGGCTTGCCGCTTGCATGACTCTTTGGATAGAGTCTGCGCGCATTTGTATTTTACGAGTTTCTGCTTCTATAACAGCCTGTTGTTTCCTTTTTTCTTCTTCTTCTTTTTTCTTCTCTACGGCTTTTTCTTCGGCAGTCATGTATTTTTCGGGTTTGAAGAAAAATTGACCGTAAAATTTGGTACTTAATTCGGGAGTTTGTCTATTTTCTGATTTTTTGGCTACCGCAAAACCTACATCACTAAACACTTGTGATATGCCAATCTTTGGTCTATTGATACTTTCTAAAAAAGCAGAGGTAAACAAGCTATTTTTTCCATCGCCATCGGATGCTGTTTTACCTGCGCCTGTCGCATAAATAATAATAGTCCCTGCGGAGGCAGCCATTTGAACCAAACCTTGGTTTTCTGTGGTTGCCAAACTCTTTGTGGAGCCATCGGGATGTTTTATTGGATTATTTCTACAAGCATCTAAGATAATGATTTTAAGATTATCTTTTCTGGTGTTCATGGCTTCCGAAATTTCTTCTACTCTCAAACAACCTAATTTTATCCAAGTTTCATCTTCTCCCATTTTCTTCAAATCTGCTTTGATAGGGACAAGATAGTTTGTGCCTTGCATCTGAACGCCATGTCCAGAATAATAGAACAGCGCAACCTTATAATTAGGTATTTCTTTCTTGAATTCTATGAGTTTTGATTGCATTTGAACCAAATCTGCATCTTCTGCATAAATGACAGTAAACCCTAACAGACTAAGTGTTTCCTTCATTCTTTTTGCATCGTTTTTAGGGCTTTTGAGTGCATCGCCTCCTTCATAAGCAGAGTTCCCAATGATGAGGGCTAATCTTCTCTCCTCGTCTCCAATCACACTATTTACAATATCCTGCTGAGCAAAAGCAAGATTTGCTAACATACAGATAATGATGTATAATATATAATTTTTTTTCATTTTTTTGATAAGATTATAAAATATTAGATTAGTCAATATCAATTTCGCCTTTGATTCTGAAAAGGTTAGAAATAGCATAGCCTAAATAACCTCCAAAAACAGTTTCTGCTAAGCCCAATGCAGTTTTTACATTTTCCATAGCCTCAGGTCCTATCTCATGCCGATAAGCAAGAATGCCTATAATTGAGATTGTGTAAAAAAACAACATTCCAAGTGTGGTGTATAAGAAAGAAGATTTGACTTCCTTGTCTTCGGCGGCTTTTTTATATCTTTGCATGACTGTCTGCCTAATGATGACAGAAGCATGAACAGAGAAAGCTGGCAGAATGATGCTCATAATGCTGATGAAATCATCAAAAGAATAACTCCCCGCCATAAATAGGAGCAAAAGCCACGTAATAATCAAAAACTTAGCAACCGCAATAGAAAAAGCAATGATATTTTTTAATTTGGATTCTTTCATGAAATTTAAGGAAGTTGATTATTTGGAAAGCCATTTTTCTATGTAAGCACCATAGATGTAAGCATACATTTCCATTTGGTACTTACCATTTGTATCTGCGTCTATAGGGGTGAATGCGCTCACACGCGGTTTCCATGGAAAACTTGCTCCTTTTTTGGCATCAATGGTAAATTTTATTTTGTACTCTCCTTGTTCTTGGATACAAGAAACATTAAAGGTCATCATTTCGTACATTGCAAACATTCCTCCTCCATCACGCATAATTTCTTTCTTGATATCACTCACCTCAAACTGAAGCGCACCATCTCTAATGCCCATGTAGGTAAATTTCCCTTCACGAGATTTGAAGTATTTCTCAGATTCTTCGGCTATTTTTTTGAGTAGCGAGCGTTGGAAAGTTATTTCTTCTTCTTTTGCTTTTTGTAAATCAGCCTCGTTTGGTTTTCTATTTCTTGCTACCTTTTTGACATTACTTGTGGGTACAAAGGGTTTCTTCAGACTTATATTCCTAATTTGAATGTCTTGAGAAACAGCTTTGCATCTTTCGTCGCCTACTTGTACGCTATCTGCAATAAAAGATAACTTGATTTTTCTACATTCCTCCTTATCTCCAATTTCTATGCTTAATTGGCGAGCGGGAATTTCCATAAGTTGGGCTATTTTGTAAAAAACTGTCTTTTCCAAAGACTGCGTATTCATAGTTTCAAACTTAGATTTGAGCTGTCCATAAGCAACAACCGCAGAATCAGAGGTTTGATAATTCAGTTTTAAATATACTCTAAGACTATTGTCATCAAGATTGGTAACGAGTCTGTCGGTTTTAAGTACAGTACCAAAATTGTGTTCGTCCATCCATTGTTGGAGATAGGGCATTTGTGCCTCAAAGAACTTGTCATCTTCTGCGGTAAGTTTAGCTACTTCATTAGGCTTTTGTGCTAACAAACTCACGGACAAAAGGAATAAAAGTGAGAAAATTGTTATCCTTTTCATGTTAAAAATTGATTAAAATTTACGCTAAAATTAAGTCTAAAGACGATATTTTCCAAATTTTTGTTTGTAAAAATTAACTTTTTTTTGTAATTTCTTATTGATGTAATATTTGCATAGTCAGCATAGACTATTTTTCTTTAATTCTTTACTAAAATAGAAATTTAATATAACAAAAATTAGAGGTGAATAGTTAAAAAATGTAAGTATGGCAAAAAATACCTCTCCTAATGACTAAATTTGCATTGTCCAATTTTTTATAGATTTGGGGCATTTTTATGATACTATTTTGAATGAAACTCATAGATAAATACATTTTAAAGAAATTTTTCTCTACATTTTTTTTCGTTACACTTATCATCTTAGCAGTAATAGATGTTATCGATTATGGAGAAAAGACTGATGACTTTATTAGTAAGAAAATTCCGTTTGATTTAATCCTGATTGACTATTATGTCAATTTTACGCTTCATATCAACAATATGCTCAGCCCCATATTGGTTTTTATTGCTGTGGTCTTCATTACCTCGCGCATGGCGGCAAGAACAGAAATCGTGGCTATTTTGGCTTCGGGAGTGAGTTTTACGCGCTTGCTTTTGCCTTATATCATTGGGGCTTTCATCTTGGCGGTTGCTACTTTCTTTTTAAATGGTTGGATAATTCCTAAAGCAAACAAAATCAGGGTAGCTTTTGAGGGCAAGTTTATCAGGGGACAGTATTACTTTGACCAAAGGGATATACATCTCAAAGTTGCTCCAGAAACTTTTATTTATATGCAGAGTTACAATAATATTTCTAAAGTAGGCTATCTATTCACGATTGAAAAGTTGAAAGGAGATAAGTTAGAATCAAAATTGGTGGCAGACCGAATCGTGTATGATACCGTTAAAAATACTTGGAAATTAGACTATTATAAAGTACATAATTTTGATGGGGAAAAAGAAAATATAGAAAATGGAAATGCTTTGGATACAGCCCTCAACCTAAGCCCAAAGGATTTTGAGAGTACGCACGAGTTGCAAACTGCGCTGACTTTGCCCGAACTTCGTGAATATATCAACAAACAACTATCGCGCGGAAATACCAATGTAGGGATTTTTGCGGTGGAAATGTATGAAAAATATACTTATCCTCTGGCTATCATTATCTTAACTATCATGGGCGTAATAGTTTCTGCGCGCAAGTCGCGACAAGGTACAGGCTGGCAAATCGCCTTGGGCTTCTTTTTAGCTTTTGTGTTTATTACATTGGTACGAATGTGTAGAAGTATGGGGCAGGCAGGTACTTTAGAGCCTTTGACCGCCGCACTCTTGCCCACCATGATTTTTGCAGGAATAGCTGTGTTGCTTTATAAAACTGTTCCGCGATAGAAACTATTATTTTATCCAAATTCCGTATTTGGGTTTAAGTGTTACCATCGCCTCTGGCTCTATTTTTTGATTTTCTACCAACTCAAAATCAAGCTGTTGGAAAATCATTGATAAGGCAAAAGTCATTTCCATCATTGCAAAATTATTGCCTATGCAAAATCTGGGACCGCCTCCAAAAGGGAAATGAGCAAATTTATGCCTATTTTTTCCATTTTCGCCTTCAAATCGCTCTGGAGAAAAACTATGCGGGTTTTCCCATAGGTCAGGATGGCGATGAATCACCCACGTAGGCATAACGACTTGGGTTTTGGCGGGAACTTGATAACCATCTATCTCGTCATCTTCTTTTGCTTCTCTTCCTACGACCCAAGCAGGAGGATAAAGTCTTAGCGTTTCCTGAATTACTTGGTTAGTATAAGTAAGTTTTTGAAAATCATGTATTTGAGGCGTTCTTCCCCCTAATACTTCTTTGATTTCTTGCTTTAATTTTTCTTTTTTCTCAGGATTGGTCAGTAGGAGGTAGATTGCCCAAGAAAGCGCATTGGAGGAGGTTTCCGAGCCTGCGGAAAATAGGGTTATTACTTCATCTCTTAGCTGTAAGTCATTCATGCTCTCTCCTGTTTCTTCATCTTTTGCTTCCAATAACATTTGTAGCAAATCATTGTAAACATTGTTAGAGTTGGCATTGCGCCTATTTTCTATGATGTGATAAATAATTTGATTAAATTCTTTTTGGTTTTTATCAAATAAGCGATTGTTTTTGGTAGGTATCCAAGTAGTAAAACGACCAAAAGGCGATTTTATCATATTGGAAATGCTCAGGTTAAGATTATTGATACAATCAATTACTTTATCTTGAAATCCTGAAATATCCGAACTAAACAAAGCCTTTGCGGCAATGTCAGAGGTCAAGTGCATGAGTTCTTCTGATACGTCGAATGACTGATTATTTTGTTGGTAAGTCGTCCATTTGACCAGCATTTCTTTGATAGATTGGGTCATGACTTGGGTCAGAGAAGCTAACCTATCTCTGTGGAAAGCGGGTTGGGCTATCCTCCTTTGTCTAAGCCAAAAATCTCCTTCGCTCGTAACCAATCCATTGCCCAAAGCCCTACGCAAGAACCCATAAGCAAAACTTTTCTTATAGTTTTTGGCGTTATCTATCAAAAAATGTTTGACATGCTCTGGCTTACAAAATACAAACATTCTCAAAAAAGGAGAAAGATTAGATTCATAAACATCTCCAAACTTTATTCTATTGTTTTCGAAAAAAGAAAGAGGATTCCTTGCAAAAGCAAGCATATTGCGAGTGATGAAGTTTTCAACGGGGACTTGAGGGATTGGTTTCATAAGTTATACATTTTCAATTATTAGCATATCTACTTTTTCTTTCATTCACCAAATATAGTAAAATAAACTTAAGTTTGCGTCTAAGTAATCGAGCAAAAGTTTGGTTTATTGTTTTATATATTCTCTGAAAATTAGACAATAAAAATCCTTTATTGATACAAATCACTACTCTAACAG
>JALOMS010000306.1 GCA_025455345.1 Thermoflexibacter sp.
TAGAGGCGTAACTCCTGACTGGTTCATAAAAACGAGCCAATTTATTTTTGAGCAATCTCTATAAATTTTGACTAATTTGCAGAGGCGGTTTTTCATAGCCTTGTTTGCAGGTACTTCGTACCGAGAAAAAAAACACTTGCAAAGGCAAATATCCAAAATAATTGTTAGATTTTAAAAAGAGTTTTATGTTAACAACTTTCAAAGTTTTTCTGCGTATAATTGTTAAAAATCAAACAAAATCTGATGAAAAAATTTCTCATTGTTATCGGTTTTCCCATTGTCTTTTTGGGTGTAGGTACATTATTGGTACATTCTCTTGAAATTTTATCGCATTTCCCTTACAAATATGCCACAGGAACAGTAACAAATGTTGTGCAGGGCAAGAAATCTAATCAAGTAACACTGACGGTTATTTTCCAAACAGAAAACAAAGATAGTGTCTATATAAAATCTAATAATTTGATGGATTTGAAAGATTTGCCAAGCTCGAGGGTAGGTCAGAAAGTACGTGTGTATTATTCCCCTGCTTACCCATTGAAGGCTTTTGTAAATGAAGGTACAATAGCATTTAGTTTGTTTTTTTTTATAGTTGGTTTACTCGCTCTATCTATGTTTATCAAGTTTGTCATAGACTATTTTACTCCTATTTATAAAATAGAAACAATACAAAATACTTATATATTCAAGAGAAAAGGCATAGTTACCCTTTTGGATTTATTTGATAAAGTATTTGGTGTAATCATTGGATTTTGTAGTTTCTTTGTTTTTGGGGATACCTTCATTTGGTTTTTGCAAAATCCTGATTTTACGCTATTAAAAAATCAATCTTTTACCTTTTATCTTTCTTTGGCAGGTGGAATTATAGCTGTATTCCTCATTCTAAAAATGCTATTCAAAAGCCCTTTCTCTAAAAAAATAAATAAATTCGTTGATATTTCTAAAAAAGCTATTTACTTGAAAAACAAATCAATACTGTTTAAAGACTTGAAAAAAATCGTTATTTCACCTACTCATATTAATATGTCAAAGAAGAATGACCCAGATGGATTTGGGCTTTACTTAATTACAATGTCAGAAGGATTCCTTTTTTTAGATAGTCACTTTGAGAGAAATGTAGAACATTATGCTTTGTTAATCAATCAGTTACTTGGTAATATGCAAGTAACTGTGGAAAAACAAAAGTAAGTGTCTCTCGCCGTTCCCGACTGGTTCAAGCCTAAGCCTTGAATCTTTTTTAGGAAAAAGTGTTACGCTTGTACCAGTAGAAAAAATAGGTTGTGTTTTTGTATCATTTCCTTCCTCAAAAGAACCAAACTTTCTGAAAAGTTTGGTTCTTTCTTAAGGCAATTCCCTCCTCCCTACTTTCTCCTCCCTACTCACTAATTTCTCAAAAACATTTATTCGTTTACAACTAATTGATAAGCAACCACTTTGTTTTTAAAAAAAGTAGGGACAAGCAAGGTTTTACTACTTGGCACATATCCTATATCCGCCGAATTAATCTTATCGTCTTGTGTATCTAATAGTTTGAGTTTTTCTCCCTGATTGATGTAAAAAACCTCTCCTGTCCAGCTCGATACCAAAAAAGCATTATCGCCTACTTTTTCTACTCCATCGCCCGCATCTATGCCTTCGGTTACTATGCTGACCTGCTTAGTAGTAAGGTCTATTTTCTTGAATTTGCTATCCCCATTGGTCGCTAACATAAGCGTAGAGGCATCTACGAAAAACAAACCATTGGGACTGCCCAAGGAGTCTGCACCTATCAGTTCCGCTATTTTTCCTGTTTTACTATCTAAGGTATGAATTTTATTCTTTTTCATGTCTGTGAAATAAACTGTACCCGTAGTCGCATCAGTCGTAATGTCATTCAAAAACTCTGAGCCTTTGACAGGATATTTTTTACTGATTTTACCCTTTTCTATGTCTATTTCTACTATTTCTGTAATATCAGTAACAAACAACTTATTCCCAATGACTCCCATTCCTTTGGGCGCATTCAATCCAGTTACCCATTCTAAAGTCTCGATTTTTCCGTCGAGAGTAAGTTTGGAGATAAATCCTTTTTTGTCTTTTTCCGTAGGTATGCCTACAATATTGGCGACATATAGGATATTGGCTGTAGGATTATAAAGTACAGATTCGCAGGTAGTCAGAGTCGTATCTGTTTCCCAAAGTTTGACTAATTCAGCCACAGGTTTGGGCTGAGTAGTATCCACAGCAACCACCGTAGAGTCATTGCTAGTGTCTTTGCTTTCTTGATTTTCAGAGCCGCAAGCCACCAAGAGGGCTACCACAGCTACAAAAAGATAAATGGTTTGATTTTTCATAATTTTAAATGATTATTCGTATGGAATTTCTGTTTGATGCGGGTCATATTTAGGCTTTTGGAGGCGATGCTCCAATTGTTTTTCTATTTCAGGCGTAATGATATGCTCCATAGTTTCTGCGTCATCATGCACGTGGTCAGGCGCAATCCTCAGATATTCAGTCAGATAAAGCTCCCACAATCTATGCAATCTCACTATCCTTTGCCCTCGCTCGTACCCTTCTTTGGTAAAAGCCCACCCGCTATTATTTTTTGTCAAATAGCCTTCTTTATAAAGTCGATAAAGGGCATTTTTAAGGTCTTTGGCTTGAAAAAGTCGATGTTGTGCTATAAAATTGGTACTTCTGTTTTCAAAAAACTGCTTATCTTTTTCGCCCAACTGATAGATAAGTTTCAATACGTTTTCATCAGTAAACTTGATTTTATAATTTCTTTGTTGCCAATATTTGGCAATAATGCCCTTGCGAGGTGCAATTAAAAAAGAAATCAAGGCAATCAATGAAAGAACCATGACTATCCAAGGTCCCGTAGGCATGGAGGGAGCCAAATAAGAAATAAAAGCACCTGCAAATCCAGAAAATGCGCCTATAAAAGCGGCAAGTAAAAGCATAAAAGATAAATTATCCGTCCAATACCGCGCTGCCGCAGGGGGAGTTATCAACATTGCCGCCATCAATACAACGCCAACTGCCTGAATACCAATCACTACTGCCAAAACTGTTAAAGTGGTAAGTACAAGTTCTAATCGTTTCACAGGCAAGCCCACTACTTTGGCAAAACTCTCATCAAAAGAGATGAGTTTGAACTCTTTAAAAAATAAAAAAACGACCATTATTAGTACCAGAGCTGTACTTGCGAATACGACCAAATCTTCTCCTACCAAAGCCGCCGCTTTCCCAAATAGAAAACTATCCAAGCCCGCTTGTTCCTCATTACCAGAGTGTTGGATGGAGGTAAGTAATAAAATACCTATGCCAAAAAATACAGATAAAACCAAGCCTACCGCCGTATCTTCCTTAATTTTGCTATTCTTTATGATAAAATCTATACAAATCATAGACAACCAACCTGATAAAAATGCACCAATAATGAGCGCAAGAGGATTCTTTGTCCCAATGATGAAAAAGGCAATACATACCCCAGGAAGTACAGAGTGAGCAACTGCATCTCCAACCAAGGATTTTTTCCTCAAAAAGGTAAATGTTCCTACAATTGCAGAGCTTGCAGAAAGTAATACTGACCCTACAACTACATAAACTATATTAATTTCTTGGAAAGAAAAAAAAGTCCAAATGTCATTCATTGTTTTACAAATCGCTTAGTAATAAACCTAAAAAATCTTATCAAAAAAATAATGCAAATAAGCAATAATAATCATTAGAATACGAAACTTTAAAATTATAAAATTCGTTTTTAATTTATTGAAAATCTATTATTTGTATATAAAATTTAACAATTATTTGTATATAAAATTTAACAATTTGTTAATTTATTCTTTGTAATTTACTAATTATCGTATATATACCTTTGCAACCCTATTTTTGAATTTTTAAACTAAATGGCAATATCTTTCTCAAATAAAAAAGTAGTATCAAGTAAAGATTCCTCTGTTCCCTCGTCAGAAGACGAGCAAAGTGATGTTCGGTGGGAAAATCCCTTAGAAACAGCATCTATCACATTTTTTTCTTTGATTGCTCGTCTAATATTTGCTATTTTAGCCTTATTCGTTTTTCTGATTTCTCTTGCTATCCTAAGCCAAACTCTTCGCTTGCTGAGCGGTCAGGAAATCAGCAATATCATTGCCGCTACCGCCAATCCCTTTGTAGGTTTGTTCATTGGGCTATTGACAACGGCGATTATTCAGAAAAGTTCTATTACTACCTCTATTGTAGTAGCCATGGTAGCCGCAGACACTCTATCGCTTTCGCAAGCAGTTCCCATCGTTATTGGTGCAAATATAGGTACGACGATTACGGCTATGTTAGTTTCGTTTACACATATTACCAAGAAAAAAGAATTTAAAAGAGCAACAAGCACAGCGATTACCCATAATTTATTCAATATTTTTGGTGTTTTGGTACTATTTCCATTAGAATACTTTACACAATTTCTGACCAATATTTCCCAATACGTTACAGAGCAAGTCAAACCCTTGAGTAGTAGCATTTTCAAATCAGGACTCCAAGGAATCATGGACTTGACGGTAAACCCCGTATCAGATTTTCTAATGACATTTTTTAATCAAAATGTTTTTATTCTTTTACCATTTGCAGTGGCGTTTATATTTATATCCATCAGTAGTTTTACCTTGATTATCAAACCTATTTTGATGGGCAAGCGATGGTCTCAACTGCAATACTTTATTTTTGGTACGCCTACTCGCTCTTTGGTCTGGGGTACATTTCTTACGGCAGCCTTACAGTCAAGCTCTTTGACTACTTCGATAACCGTTTCATTGGTTGGCTCGCATAAAGTTCCATTGAAAAATGCTTTTCCCTTCATCATGGGCGCAAATATAGGTACGACTTTTACAGCTATTTTGGCATCTATCTCCCAATCAGATGCCGCACTAAGCATTGCGATTACTCACCTACTTTTTAATCTTTTAGGTGTCATTGTGCTATTTCCCTTTCCTTTCTTGAGGAATATTACAGTCAAAATTGCACAATTCTTAGGAAAACAAACCATGAAGAACCGCATTATTAGCTTCGTTTATATTTTATTTGTTTTCTTCCTCATCCCATTTGCCTTGATTTTTATCAATGAAGTCTTTTTTAGATAAACTCCACACACAAAATTTTTTTTTTAAATATTTGTTCCTTTTCTATCTATCTGTATTATGAGTATAAAAACAAGAAAATAATAGAGAGGTTGGTAAGCAGGAGTAAGTAAAATGTAGAAAATAATATGTTTGAAAGTTAATTGCAAATCTAAAACATTTGCTTAACCGAATACACATTTATTTCTAATACTTATCTCCTTACTATACAAACATAATATTTATAAATCCATTAATTACACTCCAAGAATATGGCAAGTTTAAAAGAAACACCAAGGCAAAGAATGATTAGCCTTATGTACTTAGTTCTCACTGCTTTATTAGCATTACAAGTAGATAATAGCGTATTGGATAAGCTATTTCAGATAGATGATAGCTTACAATACGGAATCACAGAAGCGCGAGATGATAGTCAAAAAATCCTCAAAGGAATCAAAGACGCAATAGAAAAGCGGGGGAATAATCCTAAAGATGTGATTATCTGGCGGAAAGCCAATGAAATAGTTGCTGAAACTGACGCAGTTATGCAAGAAATCAATGATTTCCGAAGAAAAATTGTAGAGGTTACAGGCGGAAAAAATGAAGATGGCACTTATAAGGGAGCGGCTTCTTATGATGAGGTGATGTTATTGGCTTTGGGCGCAGGTGATAGCAAAACGGGAAGAGCTTATAAGCTACAAACTATGCTCAACAATTACGCAAAGAAAATTTCTGACTATGATACTGCCTTACAAATCAAGCCTTTGGCTCTGGACGCAACGCAGATAGAACAGTTCAGGAATAGCGAAAGTCAAAAGAATAAGGATTTTGCCCATTTGAATTTTGAAAATACGCCTACGGCTGCCGCATTGGCGATTCTAAGCCAAATGCAAACCGAAATCGCCAAAGTAGAAACAAAGGCATTGGACAGAATGGCGAGTTTGGTAGGGGTAAAACAAGTTTTTGATAGAATTATTCCTGTTATTAGTGCTGAATCACAAGTAGTTACTG
>JALOMS010000307.1 GCA_025455345.1 Thermoflexibacter sp.
CAAGCATTTCTGTATGAAAAATACAAGTGAGATTACTTTCCGTAGGATTGGGGAATAGAGAAATCATAGGCGCGGGATTAGCACATTCGTTATGCACGGAAATAATGTTCGAGTAGTGAGGTTCTTCATACTCTTCTACGATTTTTAGTCGATAATAGGCTTGTTTGACGAGTTCTTTGATAGAAAATTTGTAAGTAGTTTGCTCCAATCTATTTTTTGCATCTAACTTCCCAATGGTATAAAAATCATTTCCATTTGTACTTTGTTGTATTTCAAAGTGTTTGATATGACTTTCTTGTACTGTATTCCATATTAGTTCCGTTTTACAGTCTTTTTGAATGGACTTGAACGAAGTCAGATGAAGCGGAAGGAGAGTCAGGTTTGCGCCAACCTCTACCCATGCTCCACTTACGCCCGTCAAGTCTAATCCTCCAGTAGCATTATTAGTTGTTTTAGAAAAAGAAGAAGTAGAAAGCAAGTTAGTGCCTAATGCTACATCATTGGCAACTAAGGAATATCCATATACAACATCATTATTGGCTATGCCCAAATCAGCAAAAGAAATAAAAGTTCCAATGACTCGTTGTCCTGTTATATTTGCTGAAGGACTGGAGTTAGTGGCAGCACCATCTTTTCTTACAATTACATAGTTGGCAGAAACACCTACTTCAGTAGTAAAACTGCCTCCTGCAATAGGTAATGCTTGGCTACCCGCAGTAACTGCGTCTGCATCAAAATAACCTGTGGGCGTATCTCCAGAAAGACTACTGATTGCTTTGATACGGCAATTATCTCCTGTTCCTCTATCAAATAAGACAAATCCAGCTTTTGTTACGTCAGTAGTCGTAAGCCCATCTCTAAAAATATAGTCTATTCGTTCCACATCATTATTATTCCCATTGCCATCATTTCTATTCACGAATACATTGTCCGCTCCTCTATTCAATACTGTTCCTCCAAAAAATACGGTTGGGTCTATATTGTAAGGCGGGTTAAGAATTCTTGTATCTCCAGAACTGCTTGTTTGCTCATAATAAGAGATAAAACGATTAGTACAGCCATTGGCGGGTAGGCAACACGTATTCATACCAGGGCAAGTTGTTGCTGCTTCTCGGATTAGATTTACTACATTAGGACCAAAGACTCTGGAATAATTGGTTGCGCCTATTTGGAAGCTTACTAAGTTGCGAGTAGTAGAAGAATTGGTCATCGAGTTACCATACTCCAAAGTATAAGTGGTGGCTGATGAATAAGCCGCACTCCCTGTACCAAGAATGGAATAGGAGGAATAAACATCAGAAGAGGTCGTAATAGTTACAGCCGTAATGGCTTGCTGTGCTTGTGATTTTTTACTAATCAAAAATACTACACCAAATATAATGAAAATCAGTAGATGTTTTTTCATACACTACAAAATGAATAAATAATAAAAATAATACTATGAAATTAGAATAGTGATATATGCTCAAAACCTTGCATAAGAAAGATATACGGCAAAGATATGGTTAAATTAAAAGTAAAATCAATTAATTCCCTATTAATTTGTCCAATTTAACATAGATAGGTAATTATATCTAATAAAAATAGCTATCTTCGCACCTCAAATTTTGCCTTGCAGTTGTAGGCAAGGTATTCACTTAAATTATTTAAAACAATGATTAATATTACTTTGCCTGATGGCTCAGTCAGGCAATACGAACAGGGCGTAACAAGCATGCAAATCGCCTTGAGTATCAGCGAAGGCTTGGCGCGTAACGTACTCGCCGCCAAGGTAAACGGAGAAGTCTGGGACGCATCTCGACCTATCTCACAAGACGCAACAGTTCAGCTACTTACATGGAACGATACGGAAGGTAAAAAGACCTTTTGGCACTCCTCTGCCCACCTGATGGCGGAGGCTTTGCAGGCACTCTATCCCAATACCAAGTTCGGTATAGGACCTGCCATAGACAATGGGTTTTACTATGATGTGGACTTCAACGGGCAATCTTTTTCTTCTGATGATTTGGTCAAAATAGAAGAAAAAATGAATGAATTGGCAAAACAGAAAAGCGAATATGTCCGCAAAGAAGTAGCTAAGAAAGAGGCTGTTGCTTATTTTACAGAAAAAAACGACCCTTACAAATTAGAACTTATAGAGGGTTTAGAAGATGGTAATATTACCTTTTATACGCAAGGGAGTTTTGTCGACTTGTGTAGAGGTCCTCATATTCCTAATACAGGATTTATTAAAGCAATTAAGTTATTAAATGTGGCAGGTGCGTATTGGAGAGGAGATGAGAAAAATAAACAACTCACTCGTATTTATGGTATTACCTTCCCCAAAGCCAAAGAGTTAGAAGAATATTTACATTTTTTAGAAGAAGCAAAAAAACGAGACCATCGTAGATTAGGCAAGGAATTAGAGCTATTTACTTTTTCCGAAAAAGTAGGCATGGGCTTGCCGCTTTGGCTACCCAAAGGTGCTGTTTTGAGAGAGCGTTTGGAGAACTTTTTGAAAAAAGCCCAAGTAAGAGCTGGTTATCAGCAAGTAGTAACTCCTCATATTGGGGGGAAACAACTTTATGTAACTTCTGGACACTATGAGAAATATGGTAAAGATTCTTTTCAACCTATCAGAACTCCAGATGTAGATGAGGAATTTTTGCTCAAACCCATGAACTGTCCACACCACTGTGAGATTTATAAGTCCAAACCTCGCTCTTACAGGGATTTACCTATTAGATTTGCGGAATTTGGTACTGTTTATCGTTATGAGCAAAGTGGTGAGTTACATGGTCTGACAAGGGTTAGAGGTTTTACCCAAGATGATGCCCATATTTTTTGTCGCCCTGACCAAGTCAAGGAGGAGTTCAAAAAAGTAATAGATTTAGTATTGTACGTATTCAATGCACTTGGTTTTGAGGATTATACGGCTCAAATCTCTTTGCGCGACCAAATAGACAGAAGCAAATACATTGGCGATGAAGCTCTTTGGGAAAGGGCAGAGCAAGAAATCTCAGAGGCGGCGGCAGAGAAAAATCTTAAAACCGTAGTGGAGTACGGAGAAGCGGCATTTTATGGTCCCAAATTGGACTTTATGGTCAAAGATGCCTTGGGCAGAAAGTGGCAGTTAGGCACTATCCAAGTAGATTATCAATTGCCAAACCGCTTCGAGTTAGAATACACAGGTGCAGATAATCAAAAACATCGCCCTGTAATGATTCATCGCGCTCCTTTTGGCTCTATGGAACGCTTTACCGCAGTGCTTTTGGAACATTGTGCGGGGAATTTCCCTTTGTGGCTTGCTCCAGAACAGATTGCAGTATTGCCTATTTCCGAAAAATACCATGACTATGCCAAAGAGGTGTTCCTATCGCTCCAAGAAAAAGACATTCGCGGTTTTATGGACGAGAGAGACGAGAAAATAGGTAGGAAAATCAGAGATGCCGAAGTCAAAAAAGTGCCTTATATGCTGATAGTAGGGGAGAAAGAGCAAGCAGAAGGTGCAATTTCTATTCGTAAAAAAGGAGAAGGAGATTTGGGAACAATGAAGTTAGATGACTTTATTATTCATTTCCAGACCGAAATAGACAAAATGCTCGCTATCAACACGAACTAATCATAATTTCCACAAGGCTGTCCTAAAAATTATATTCACAACTTTAGGACAGCCTTGTTTCACAACTTTTTGATAATCACTGCCTAAATCAACTAATTTTTCCTAATTTTATCACTTATCTACTATCACCCATTGCCAAATTTGGATTATCATAGTTTGATGATGCGAGTATTATCAATCTTCAGGATAGCTCTCATCATTTTATTTTTACATACATTAGGGCAAGTTCATGCCCAAAAAATCTTGATTTCGACAGTCTTTTCTTAGTTTATTACGCCAAAGACTCTATATTGCCACCCAAAATCTATATTTTTATAGATAAAAAAGATAGTAAAGGAGTTTATCAAGAGTTTGATAATCAAAAGATTAATATTGATTCTATACAAAAAACTATATTTATCAAATATTTATTTAATAAGGAAGGAGTTTATCAAATAAGCATAGCTGATGCTCACAAAAAGAAAATTATTTCTATGTATTTGACCATCAGCTTTGTTACTAATTTGGTTTTCTGCCAAGAAATAGATAAAATAAGTGATAAGCCCTTGGAATATACACCTTTAGGAGGCAAACGCCAATTCAAATTAGATGTAAATAATGAATGTAATATTTATGCCTATCTGCAACTTTCCAAACCTATTGCTTGTAAAAAAATCTTTTTAGAAATTTATGCCTTTGGGGGCAAGCTATATAATAAACTTATCATACATCGTAGCTTTGCTATTAAGCCCGATTGGGAATATACTTATCTCAAATCTAATTTTGGAAAAATAGGCAAATATAGGGTGATTATAAAAAATGATAAGGGAAGAATATTGGGAATCAATTACTTAGAAATTATAGACTAAATATTATTCAAAAATCATCAGAAATGTCTCCAAAGCATATATCAAACCTAATAATACCAGCATTCCCAGCGCAAAAATAATCGGAGATATACTCGCAAAGAATGCCTTGCGATATTGACCTTTATTGTATAATCGCCACGTAATGAATAAGGAAGCTATCGTTATACATGGAAAGCCAAAACCACCAATGCCCCAAGTAATGTCCCATAAAAAATGTTGCCCACTGTTTTGATAAATCTGAAAAGGCTTGATAACCAATGCTAAAAGCCCAAAATAGAGTGTAGCTGGAATAAAAAGCCCCAACACAATATTGATGACAACCAATGCAGGTTTGATTTCCTTATTAAAAAAGTGATGCTCTTCTTGAGTCATAAGCCAAGTGATTAAATGATAGAAGAATATTACAACAAAAATCGAATCTGTAGCTTCAGGTTATACAAGTGTCTGACAATGAACAGAACACGCTAAAGCGTGTTTTACAAAAAGTGCAAAATTACTTAGCGTGTTCTACTATCACTTAGGGCTGAATCATTACTTTTTTGGTCAGTAAATTGCCGTCTATGTATAATTGTACGATATACATTCCCGCACTTAATTCGGGCAGACTAATATTTTGTTGGTAAATCAGCCCTCTTACTGCGGTCAGGTCTTCATAAATCTGCCTACCCGCTAAGTCTGTAACGACTGTTTTTAGTTGTTTAACGTTTTTCTTAAACTGACCATAAATCATAAAAGAGCCTGCATTGGGATTTGGATATACATTGACATCTTCTTTACTGAAAATATAATCATCTAAGCCCACAACGCCTGATTGGATTTGCAAGTTGTCTATCGCCCAACCCCAACCATGTGCCGCTTGGTCAGCAAAGAGGCGAAAACGCAATAATACAGTTTCATTTGCCCTGAGTTTGTCTAACATATTGATTACTCTGGGGCGGAATAGGCTTGGCGTTCCTACGGTGGTAGAGTTATTATCTACAATTCTCCGATTATACGCACTCAACCAATCTGCATTAGCCCGCGAATCATAGCCATCTAAAAGACCAACCCAAGTTCTTCCTCTATCTCTGGAGGCTTCGACGATGACATAATCCCAAAATTCCGCATCTCCAAATACAGTTCCTCTTTCGCCGGGTTCTACCAAGACTATCTCGTCAAAGCGAATAAAAGCATCTTTGTCTTTGACAGTGATAGGGAATTTGAGTTGATAGATGTAATTGCTCTCATCATTGGTTCCTGAACCATCTTTATAGGGGTGGTCAGAATGAATAGCTCCATTCATAAAGCCGTCGGGTTGGTCTATGCGGTAAACATTGCCAATAAAATCCTCCGAAGGCATATTAAAGTTATTTTCGTAGGAAACTCTTGGGTCGCCAAAACCTTCTATTTTCACCGTATAAAAATCAGAGGCAGGGCTTACAGCGCGATTTCTTTTTGAGGAAATGTCAAAAGCTACAATTCTATATTTTAAAGAACCTCCCGCCCGCAACGAACCCGCAGGAAATACGATAGAATTACCAAAACTATTAAACCCTAAGTCAAATAAGGGAATTGCAGGGAGCATTTGGTCATTGATACTATATTCCAAATAAGCGGTATCTATGCCTAATTTGTCAGTGATATTTGCCCCAATGGACAAGGTATCCGTAGTTTCCAAAATGAAACCGTCAGGGATATGCGTAATGACTGGCGGTTCGTTGTCTTCGGCTACTGTAAATCGGAAAGGAATAGTAGAGGTAGTAGCAGGCAATAAAATCTCTTTGCCCCCCGCGGTTTTTGCTGAAAAATAGTAAGAATACTCTTTTTCTCCATTTGGAGCGGGTAATTGGGCATTAAATTCTCCGTTTGTGCCTAATCTCATCACCTCTCTTTTGGGTGCAGTTCTAAATCTATCTTCCGAATATACCAACTCTACGGTATATCTTCGAAAATCTACGACTGTATCACTGACTAATTGTACCTTGAAATCTATGGGACGCTGTACACGGTCAGAACTTTCAATAGGTGTATGTCTTAGCTGAGTAAGTACCCAACCTATTTCTGAAAAAATATTGAGCATTATCGCACCAGGGTCTTGGATAGACTCACCCCTTGCTATGGAGTGTCGCATGAGGGCATTGTCCGTATTGGTATAAGTTCGGGTATCTAAGTGAGAAATGCTGGAGCCTCTGTCAAAAGTTCTGGGCGCATAGAGTTTAGGACGCTCTCCCTTATTTTTTTGGGTTACATAATCACTTTGAAAAAAAATTTCATCGCTGGTAAGCTGAGCCGCTAATGTGGTGGAAGGATTCCTGAAAACAGTAGTATCTGCTAAAAATTGACCTGTCCTATTCGCTACATACACATCGTAAATCGAAGGCACTAACATCGTACTTCCCATAGCAGATGTTCCTATGCTTCCATTACCACTTTGCACATTTTGAAACCCTGCAAAGCCAAGTCCATGTCCTAACTCGTGTAAAACAACTGTAACAAAATCAGTTTGGTTTGAGCGAACATTCCCATCTGTCCCAAAATACCAAGACTCATTATTACTACTAAAATTAGCTACAATATCTGGGTCAGTTCCATTCAGATTTCTTCCTAAAATCTTTTCTACTAAGACGATAGGATACCAAGTAGGAAATTGGGGCAAAAGAGGGTTGCGAAAATAAGTTTCAGGACTTGCGTTCCCTAAAGTAGAAACGCCCAAAGGAGACCAGTTGGCTTGTACATTGATTTGTACGGGTGAGGTCAAAAGTTTTCTCCATATATCTACGGCAAACTCAAATGCCTTACGCGCATCTTCAGGAAAGTTTGCACTATATCTCACCACAATATTGGCTTGTTCTGTACGACCGTTTGCCAAGCTACGTAATCTTTCGGGAGGAGGAATGCGCTGATTCCCACTTGTTTCACTCATATAACAAATGATAGGGGGAACATTCTCTAAGATTTCCATACCAAAGTTTCTGACGGATTGCTTGTTGTTAGAAGTCGCTTTTTTCTGAGCGAGTGTAGGATAGACTACAGAATATAAGATAAATAAGCTAAAGAAAAGAGTACGAAGTTTCTGCATAAAATGCATAAATTTAGGGTTGAGTAATTGTAAGACACGTATAGGTTGCTCAAGGTGTATCAGATTAACATAAAAACAGGATTAAATTTATTAAAAATAAAGTTAATCCTGTCGAATTATTAGAATATTTAACAATAATGTTAGTTTATCAGGGCAAAAATTTACTATTACCTTGCTAATTGATTAATCAGTGATAATAATTTTACTTGTAAAAAGTTCTTTACCATTATAGGCTTTGAGTACATAATTGCCTCTTTGTAAGGTACTCAAATCCAAAGAAGTTTTCCCTGTATTTATGTTTTTTTCTCTGAAGACTTCTTGTCCTAAAGCATTGAATACCTGTACTTCAAATCTATTAAGAGAACTTGGAGGTAGCTCCAACACGATATTTCCTTGCGAAGGATTAGGATATACTTTAGCGGGTTTGGCTTCTGGAAGATTAGAAAACAATCCTACGGTAACAGGAGCGTCTTGGTTAGGATAACGGATATTCATATCTACCGTCCATATCCCTCTTCCGTGCGTAGCGGCTATAACTTGCCCATCTCTTTCCTTCAAATCCCAAACATGAACAGCAGGTAAGCCATTGTTGGCATATTTCCAAGTCCTTCCATTGTCCAAAGACTCAAATAAACCTATTTCTGTTCCAGCCCAAATCTTTTGCTTGTCAGGAAAGACAAATACGCAGTAAGTAGCTACATCAGGAAATCCATTCATGCTTCGTGTTCCCATCGCACCAAACCCAGAAATGTCTTCCCAAGTTCTTCCTAAGTCTGTACTTCTCAAGATTTTAGGGCTTCTGTATTGGGAAAAGGTGAGATAGACTGTATTTTCATCATTGGGGTCTGGTACTATGGTCGTAATATTGCCTAATGCCTTAACAAATTTGCTTACAGGGGTAAAAGTAAGTCCCCCATTTTGAGATACATACATAGAACGTTGGTCGCTCATGCCGCCACCAGCCCATACAATATTGGGATTGGCATCAGAAACTTCCACATCTAAGAAACCGCCCCATTGCGTGCCAGTGATAGGAATAGAAGTCCAATTATCTCCAAAATCTGTAGAACGCCAGACTCCTGTTTGGCTGACAGCAAATACCAAATCTGGAGCGCGATGCGAGTTAGCTAATTTGGTAAAAAAAGGAGCGCGTGTATTATTAAAGCCAGTGTCTGTCATGCCATTTATCGAATTTCTCCAAATTGCTCCACCATCTGAAGACTTGATAATCACGTTTCTCTGAGCGGAGGCAAGGAGTAAGTTGTCCCTCTGAGCGTGCCAAATAGACTCAAAACTATCTCCTATACGTGTCGCAAATCGTTCGTTGTAAGGCATATTAGCGTCTGTATTGAAGCCCACTTGAGATTGGAGGGTGGCTCCGTCTTGTACTCCCCCCAGATACTCTGTTGCTTTGGGTTTTTTAGTAGCATGATAAAATTGATTGGTATTCATTCCCGTATTTTTGGGGACAAAGCTACCTCCTTCATCATCAGAAATATATATTCCTCCGTCATTGGCTACTATCCATCGGAACGTTCTTCGGTTGGGGTCTAAGCGAACAGTAACAAAGTCGTGTTGGTCGACATGAATTTTTCCGTTAAGCCTTAGTTGATTATTTTCCCTATTTGTCGCTATTTCTTGAATGTTAGACGATTGGAAAGTAATCGCAGGAGCATTAATTTTTAGAACTGCATTAGGAAGCATATCTGCATTCCAAGTAGAGCCTGTGCTTAGATAAGGCCAGAGATTGTACATATATTCAAATTCTTGCCCTCCGTCTCTCGCTATATTGTTATTAGGTCGGTCTGCCTCATAGGGTACATTGTGTATGTAAATATATTCTCTATTCGTCAATAGCTCCATGTCATTGGGTTCTCTCACATTGAGGTTGAATACCCCATTGTTTTCTTGGTCGCGGAAAGAAACCATGAGTTGCCTATTTTTATCTATATCCCATGCCTCAAAAGGAACATCTACGTAGTCTTGGTAAGTATAACGATTAGCTGGAACACCCGCACCCGCACCAACTGGACTGGTAAGAAAGCGATGGGCTTTTTGCTTGCGCCCTGCACCAAATCTTATTTCTACTGTACTGACGTTCAAGCTATCTCTAATGTCTAAAGTGCCATCTGCAAATCGCCAATTTTGTACTCTTGTGAGTTGCAAAAAGCCAATATTAGTTCCTGTAATTGCCGTAAAGCGATTAGCCTCGTTTCTGGTTGCTCCTTGGCGCATATCTGCACGCCATATCTCTACTCCACCC
>JALOMS010000308.1 GCA_025455345.1 Thermoflexibacter sp.
AGGAGCAAGACAGTCCCCCAAGCAATTATTGGAATCTATTATAGCTCCAAGTGCAAAATTTGCCTCTGGTTATGAAATGATTGTTATTACCACGAAAAACAAAGAAACTATCTCTGGTATAGTAATGGAAGAAAGTAACACAAAAGTAAAACTCAAAATTGGGAAGTCAGATATTCGAGAAATAGACAAAGACAACATCGATTCACGCAAGACAATCCCTTCTGGTATGCCTCCTATGGGTAATGCTTTGACAAAGAGAGAAATAAGGGACTTGATAGCCTTCTTAAGTAGTCTAAAAGAAGAATAATGATAAGTACATGAGCATTGTTATTGTAAAATATGCTTTTTTGCTCATGTACTTATTTTCATACTTTCTTTAAAATGAACATTATTAAATCCACAATAAGTTTTACAATTAGAAAAATCAAAAACGCACTTCCTCCATTGATATGCGCTCCTGCAAGCACAGACAGGAAGAAGGGTATAATGCGCGGGTAAGGCGTAAACATCATTGTCCCAATGTTGGGAGGATTGATTTTGTCCATTCGGAGATGCTTAAAAAAAAGAAGTAACTGACTAACAAAGAAAAAGATAAGAGCAATATGATAAAGATATTGTATAGGGATAAAAGATAATTGGCTAATATAGGAATCAGTCTTGTCTTTTTCTTTCAAATTCATAAAAATAAAAGGTGTAAAAAGTAGAAGTGCTACATGAAAAATGCCATAGTGAACCGCAAAAAAGAAAGCCATCCCAATATTAATCTTTGAATTGGGACTTACTGCCTCTCCATTTAAAGTAAAGTTTTCTGTATTAAATTGCTTCAGTAGCAATATCCTCAAGAAATGAAAAAAGCCAATAATAACACTTTGCAGCCAATAGGCAATAATAATCATCATCGCCGTAACCCAGTGAGTCTGATAATCTATGATAAGTAGCAGATTAGCTAATAAAATTAACCAAAAAGCATAATTTTTAAAAATTTGTTTGTCCATATCTTTGTAGACTTTTATTCGTTCTTGTGATTAATTCAGTAATTGAGCAAATTTAGATGAATCACTTACCAAAAATAGACATACAAAAATAAGAGAGTGAAAAATACTAAACCCGCTCCCCACGCAAAGCCCCTATCAACTTTGAACATTTGTGCGTCGATTTCCAATCCCTTGTGCGATGGGTTCATTATTCCTGTAATCCAAATCGCCAATGTGCAGTAAATAAATACAAAACCCATGCGGTCGAGAAAAGGAATTTCATGTACTCCTTCTGCGTTGGGGTAAGAGAAGCCTGATTCGTACAAGAAAGCCAAATCAACACCCATATTAGGCAGGAATTTTAGTAGGACAGACATCAAAAATCCACCTATAATAGCCAAAACAGCACCCAAAGAATTAGATTTTTTCCAGAAAAAGCCCCAAATGAATACTGCAAAAATACCGGGCGACATGAATCCTGTGTACTCTTGAATGTATTGGAATCCACCTTTTTTGTCAATGCCCATAAACGGCGAAATCACGACTGCCAAAATCATAGCAACTACAACAACAATTCTTCCTACTACTACCAAATGAGCCTCATTGGCATCTGTCTTGAAGTAGTGTTTGTAAATGTCCAAAGTAAAAATTGTAGAAATAGAATTGGCTTTCCCTGCCAAAGAAGCCACGATTGCGGCGGTCAGTGCGGCAAAAGAAAGCCCTTTTAAGCCCACGGGGAGCAAACTTAAAAGCACCCCATAGGCATTGTCTGGGTTGAGCGTACCATCAGAGCCTAACATCTTTTGAGAAAAATCTCCATATCCATCTTTGTAAAGTACATAAGCCGCAATACCAGGTAATACGACAATAATGGGCATGAGCAGTTTCAAAAATGCCGCAAATAAAATCCCATTTCTTGCTGTTTTTAAGTCAGCACCCAAGGCTCTTTGTGTAATGTATTGATTACAACCCCAATAGTTTAGATGGACTATCCACATGCCTCCCAATACGACACTTAGCCCAGGCAAATCCATATAATTTGGATTACTCTTGTCTAAAATCATGTGGAAATGGTCATCAGCTTCCTGCCTCATAGCCTTCAATCCTTCCATGATTCCCTCCAATCCATTGTGCATAGAAACCAACTCAATTGCCAAGTAGGTAGTTGCCAAGCCACCCAAAATCAAGAAAAAGACCTGAATGACATCAGTAAACCCAATAACTTTCATGCCACCAATCGTAATGAAAATAGCAAAAATAGCCAAACCAATCATACAAGTATAAATATCTATGCCTGACAAAGTACCAATCGCAATAGCTCCCAAATATAGAATAGAAGTAAGATTGACAATGATATAAAGCAATAGCCAAAAGATAGCCATGATAAGGCTTACAGAGGAATTATAGCGTTGGGTAATATATTGAGGCATGGTAAATATCTTGTTTTTCAAGTAGATAGGCATAAAAAAAATAGCTATAACTATCAAAGTCGAGGCGGCAAGCCATTCGTAAGTCGCAATAGTTAGACCCATTTTAAAACCTGAACCAGACATACCTATAAACTGTTCTGCGGAGATATTAGAGGCGATGAGTGAAGCTCCTATTGCCCACCAAGTAAGAGAACCCTCTGCTAAGAAAAAGTCTTTGGAAGAAACTTCTTTTGCTTTTTTCTTTTGATAAATCCAATAGCCATAGCCAGCTACAATAATAAAATAAAAGATAAATACCAAATAATCAAGTGTTTGTAATCCCTGTTGCATGACTTTTACTGTTTTGTTTGTTAATACTTTATCATTACTTTTTTCCCATTTTTTGCAATAGACTTGTAAATTGCTTCTATAATTTTCATGTCTTTTAAGCCCTCTTCCCCATCACAGTTGGGATGAGGCGTATTGTTCAAAATACAATCTGCCATGCCTGTCATTTGAACTGTTTGGTGCGTTACAACAGGCTGATTTACTTCTCCTTTATTTGTTCTGGCTTTGAGAGGTCCGTAACCAAAAGCGGGAGATAGCTCAAAAGAATCTTTCTCTCCACCCACGTAGAGTCTATCAAAATTATTAAAATTATAAGTAGTTGCACAGTTGGCTACTATGCCACTTGGGAAGCCCATCTGCCAAGTGATGGTTTCATCTACTTCTTTAAACTTCACTAAATCAGTTTTTTGCTCTTGTGCTATTACCCAAATAGGGTCTTCGCCTGTGGCATATCTTGCCCCATTGATTGCATAAATACCTACGTCCATCATAGCCCCACCCCCTGCGTGTACTTTTTCCAAACGCCATTGCGTAGGGTCGCCAATTTTGAAACCCATGGTCGCATTTACAAATAAGATTTTCCCTAATTCTCCTGATGTTCTCATTCGTATCAGCTCGCGTGTAAATGGCTCAAAATGTAGGCGATAACCAATAAAAAGTTTGACATTGGCGGCTTTGCAAGCGGCAATCATTTCCTCTGCTTCTTTGACGGTAACTGACATTGGTTTCTCACAAATGACGTGTTTGCCTGCTTTGGCGGCTTTGAGCGTGTGAGGGTGATGTAGGGCATTGGTAGAGGTTACATAGACGACATCAATATCTGGATTATTTTTCAAATCATCAAAAGTTTCATAAGAATAGCAGTTTGTCTTGGGGAAATTGTACTTCTTAGACCATTCTTCTAACTTCGCAGGTGTGCCTGAAATCGCCCCGGACACTACACAGTTCGGACAATCTTTCATTGCGTCAGCCACTCTACGCGCATAGCTACCCAAGCCACAAAACGCAACCCTTAACTGTCGGTCAGCTTTGGGATAAGCATTGAGTTCATTGAAGCTACTTACAAGCGGTAAAATGGCAGAAGTAGCGGTTATTTTCTTCAAAAAATTACGACGTGTTGTCATGTTTTGATAACTGTTTTGAGTGAAAATTAAAACAATAAGTATGTGATTTTGAAGTGATTTTTCAAAACTTTACTACTTCCCAAAAGGCTTTCTTGGGTTGATAGTTTTGGTCAAAAAGTAGTGGAAAATCCTTGCGCCCTCGCACAGGAAAATTGTCTAACCAAGATGACTTATCTGACAAATTCCAGAATGTAACTCCTGAAATTTTGTCCTTGTGTTTGCGGAATATCTCGAATAACATTTTGTAATGAGCGGCTTGTTTGTCATTCATGGCAGGTGTAAATTCTGCCTTATCATTGCCTTTGCGCTCGCGACTTTCATGCTCTTTGGAATAAACCGAAACATCTAACTCCGTAATTTGTACTTTTAATCCCAAACTTGCAAACTTGGTAATAGATTCTTCTAATTCTTGGGCGGTAGGTTCGTACAAAGACCAATGCCCTTGCAAACCTACGCCATGAATAGGTACTCCTTTTTCTTTCAGTCCTTTGACAAGTTGGTAAATTTTTTCTCTTTTTTCCTTATTTTCCGTATTGTAATCATTGTAAAAAAGTTGGGCGTTGGGGTCGGCTTCGTGAGCATAACGAAAAACTAATTCTATATAGTCTTCTCCTATAATTTCATAAAACTTCGTCTTGCGATAGATTTCTGTACCGCCATCAGGGACAGCTTCATTCACTACGTCCCAGGCATAAATAGCTCCTTTATAGCGATTTACCACCTCAAAAATGTGTTTTTTCATGCGGGCTAATAAAACATCTCTGCTGACTTGTTTCCCTTCCGAATCAACAAACAACCAATTGGGAGTTTGGGTATGCCAACAAAGCGTGTGTCCCCTGAGTTTCAAGCCGTTTTTTACTGCAAACTCTGCTATTTTATCCGCAGGCTCCCAATTGTAACGGTTTTCTTCGGGGTGAATGGGTCCCATTTTCATTGCATTTTCCGCCGTCATGCTGTTAAACTGTGCCAAAATCAAATCTGCCTCTGCGCCCGCTTCCATCATACGAGGGGCAACCGCTACTCCTATGGGGAAATAATCTTTGTAATAATCTTTTAACCCTTTGGCATTGGGGGTTTGTGAAAAAACAGAACACAAACAGACCCAATAAAAAATAAAAGTTAATGCTATTTTTTTCATATTCATATATTTATAAGATTTACTATTTGAAATATCTTACATTCAATCCCTCATTTTTAGGCGCAAGACCTACATATCATTTGTGATGAGGGCAAATTTTTTCTTTCAAACTTTGATTAGAATCCTATTGCATTTCCTCCATCTACCCTCAAAGAAACTCCTGTAATGTATTTGGCATTTTCTGAAACCAAAAAAAGTGCCGCCTCTCCAATATCTGCGGTTTCTCCTAAGTAGCCCATAGGAGTACGAGAAAGCACTTTCTGCTTGCGCTCTGGGTCGCTATTGAGTGCTTTTGCTGACATATCAGTAGCTATGAACCCTGGTGCAATTGCATTTACCCTAATGCCATGAGGAGATAGCTCCGTTGCCATTGCTTTGGTCATACCCTCAATAGCGGATTTGGAAGCAGTATAGGCGATTACTTTAGGTAAGCCGTACATTGCCGCCATAGAGCTAATATTGAGAATATTTCCCGCTTTTTGGAGCAACATTTTTTTGATTACTTCTCTGGATATAGCAAATAAGCTGGAGAGATTGGTATGGAGTATGGTTTGAAAATCCTCATCACTTACCTCTACCAACTCTTTTTTCATGTTAATTCCTGCATTATTTACTAAAATATCTATTTTCCCATATTGCTGATAAATCTCTTCTATCAAAGCAGGGATTTTAGATAATTCATTCAAGTCAAAAGAGATGGTTTTACACAACGCTCCTAATTCTTTTTTTGCTTGTTCCAATTTTTTCTCATTCCGACCAATAATAATGGTAAGTATTTGATTTTCAGTTAGTTTTTTGGCAATTGCCAGCCCAATACCTGAACCACCACCTGTTACGATTGCTATCTTATTTGTTTCCATATCCATTAGTTTTATTTATAGGGTTCAATGGTTTGGATAGAGCCGTCTTGATTGTATTTGAGTTCTGTAACTTTGACATTTCTCAAATGCGTTTTTCCTGAAATTTGTACATCATGGTAAAATAAATACCATGTCCCTTTGAATTCTACAATAGAATGGTGATTTGTCCAGCCCCATACAGGTTTGAGAATAATGCCTTGGTAAGTAAAAGGTCCGTATGGGC
>JALOMS010000309.1 GCA_025455345.1 Thermoflexibacter sp.
AAGATTTTCAGAAAGTGTAAGTCCTCTACTTTGGAGCGTAAGTATGCTTGCTTGTGTGTATCCAAATACATTGGTGAGGAGGAAATTGCTTTGGGTAGGGAGAAAAATGCTATTTTTATAATTTATTGCTATTTTGCGGAAGTTTAGACATACTTTAGGAATAAGACTTCTGAGATAGTTTTTATTGAGTAGTATAACGTTATTATTCTTTCTTGTACTTCTATAATAAAAATTTACATATCTTTTTACTATTTTTGAGGGGCAATGGATAGTTATCTATTTCAAAAATCTGAAAGCCTATTTGCTTATGTTACAGCCTATTAGAATTACAAATAAAGCGGCACAGGAAATCAAATACATCATGGCTCACAAGAATATTCCTCAAGGATACGGCTTGCGTGTACTGGTACAGGGTGGAGGCGGTTGCGGTGGCGCAAAGTTTCGTTTGGGGTTTGACAAGCTCAAAGAAGGAGATATGCAGTATATCACCGAAGATATTCCTGTGTATTACGAGAAGAAACAATTGATGTATTTGATGGGTTTAGAGATAGATTTTGAGGAGAGAACGGATGCCAGAGGGTTTGTATTTAATGCGATACCACATCAATAGAGCTTAAGACTTAAAGAGTTGAGAATCATAAATCTTTTAATTGCATGGACGTAAAAATAGCTCCTTCATGGAAGGAAAAATTAGCCAATGAGTTTGAAAAAGAATACTTTAAAAATTTAGTAGATTTTGTCAAGAATGAATACCAAAGCCAAACTATTTATCCGTCAGGGAAATTGATATTCAATGCATTTGACAAATGTAGCTTCGAGGAAGTAAAGGTAGTCATTATTGGTCAAGACCCTTATCACGGCGCAGGACAGGCAAATGGCTTGTGCTTTTCGGTGAATGATGGGGTAAAATCTCCTCCTTCTTTGCTGAATATTTTTAAAGAAATTCATCAAGACTTAGGTAAACCTATCCCCTCAACGGGAAATTTGGAGCGTTGGGCAGTACAAGGCGTACTGTTACTCAATGCAACCCTTACCGTAAGAGCTGGTCAGGCAGGTTCTCACCAAAATAAAGGCTGGGAAACCTTCACAGATGCGGTCATCAAGGTCGTTTCAGAGCAGAAAGAGGGCATCGTGTTCATGCTTTGGATGCTCAGGATAAGGGCAAGGTCATAGATGAAAACAAGCATTGTATCATCAAAGCACCGCATCCTTCGCCTATGGTTCAAAAACCACCTTTTTTTGTGGGTAGCAAAAGTTTCAGCAAGGCAAATACTTATCTGAAAGAGAAAGGATTGCAAGAAATAGACTGGTAAGCATACTAAAAAATTTCCCTTTAAAAGTATTTACAGAAAAGTCTGTTATATTTGTACCAAAGAATAGCCTATTTGTGTGAGAAGTGATTTTATGAAATACACCATTATTTGCTTGTTTTTACTTTTTCCTTTATCGCTATTTGCTCAAAAAGAAGCAGATAGCCTTAAAACAGCACTCTCCAAAGCAAGCGAATTAGATAAAATAGATATTCTCAATGAGTTATCAGAATATTATCGCGATAGAGATTTGGACTTAGCTACACGCTATGCCGAGCAAGCCATAGATTTGGCAGAACGATTTGGCAAATTGGACAAAATAGCTATCGCCGAAATCAACAAAGGAGTAGCCTACCGCAGTAAAGGAGACTCGAAAGTAGCCTTAGAACAATTCTTAAAGGCATTGGTTGCCGCAGAAAAAATTCAAAACTTACCCATACAAGCAGATGCCTTACACAAAATAGGCGTAACTTATCTTTTTCAAAAAGACTTTTACAATGCACTCAAATTTGCTGAAAAAGAAGAAATCATTTGGAGAGAACTTAAAGATATAGCAGGCTTGGCTTCGGCGGTCAATTTCCACGGTTTGATTTATGTAAACCTCAAAAACTATGACCTTGCGCTTCAGAAATTGGAAGAATCCTTAATAATAGCTCGTCAAACCAAAGATGATGATTTGATTTATAAGCCTTTAACCAATATTGGGGATTTGTATTACCGAATGGGGAACGCTTCCAAGGCGATAGATTACATGAGCCAAGGGCTAAAAGTAAGCGAAGAAGCCAATAATCGATTTGGTATTGCTACAAGTTTGCTCAATTTGGGCAAGGCGTATATGCTCAAGAAAGACTATGATACGGCAAAAGAAAACTTGAAAAAAGCATTGGAAAAGGGTATGGAAATCCAAGCACTTCCTACCATTCGCAATACGTATAGCATACTTTCGGAAGTACACGAAAAATCGGGAGAGTTCAAAGAGGCTTTATTTTACCAAAAATTGTACAAATCTGCTGATGATAGCCTGATTAACAAAAATGTGCGCCAAAGTATTAATGAAATGGAACTCAAATACGAGGCAAAAAAGAAAGAACAAGAAATACAGAAAATCACCATAGAAAAGGAACTCTTAGAAACAGAAAAAGAAATCGACTTACTCATCAAAATAGGGTTAAGCATTGTAGCCTTTTTAGCGATTATTGCTACATTGTCTTATTATAGACAGTACAAACTCAAGCAAGTGGTCAATTCCCAACTCATAGGGGTCAATAAGGAAATCATTCTTAAATCTGAAGAAATTAATGCACAGAAAGAATTGATAGAACAAATCAATCGCAACTTGCTCAGTAGCATTACTTATGCTCGCAATATACAAAATGCAATTGCGCCGAAAAGTTCGGAACTGATGAACTCTTTTTCGGGGTATTTCATTTTTAACCAACCCAGAGATATTGTAAGTGGAGATTTTTGTTGGTTTAGGAAAATAGAAGGGCAAACATTGATTGCATTAGGAGATTGTACAGGACATGGAGTTCCTGCTGCTTTGATTACAGTCTTGTGCAATTCTTTCTTGCAAGAAATTACAGAACACACACATTCGCCTGCCAGCATTTTACAGCAGATGCATCAAAAAATCACCCAACAACTGTATCAAAAAGATGAGCAGAGCAATGACGGATTGGAGTTAGCGGTTTGTAGTATTAATGAGGATAATACCCAACTCATCTATGCAGGAGCAAAAATACCACTTTATTTGATTCAAAATCAAGAACTTAAAATTATTAAAGGAGACCATTTCCCTATTGGAGATGCTCATTATAACCTTCATAGAACCTACACCGAGCATTTGATAAGCATTAGCAAAGACGACATCTTTTATCTCTCTTCTGATGGTTATCAAGACCAATTTGGAGGAAGAATGCAAAAGAAATTTTTAGTTAAGAATTTTAAAAATCTTTTGTTTGATATTCATGCAGAACCTATTGAAAAACAAGAACGTATCTTGCAAGAAAATTTTTTGGAATGGAAAGGAAAGTTTCGTCAGACAGATGATATTATCGTGATAGGAGTAAAAATATAAAATATAGATTTAAAAATTTCAAAATATACATTAGCTTTGTATCCTAACTTTTGCATAAAACACAATAAGAAAGTGAGAGATTATTTTTATCATAAAAAACTATTTCTGTTTATAGCCCTTTATTTATTTACCATTACATCGGTAATGCAGGGAGATAGTTTTTTCAAACATGTCAAATGGTTAGCTGATTTTTCTGCCTCTGTCAATTTCCAATCTGTCGAAGATGTATTTGATGAAGGAAGTACACGATTTACAAAAATAGTGATTAATCAAACTTATATAGATTCCGATAATAGTATTCGTCCATTCTTTTCTTCTCCTTTATTTGTAACTTATTTTATTGATTTTAAGGAAGATAATTATATTGACAAATTCACTATCTTTTCTACAAAACAATCATTTGTTTTTGTTTCAACGTTAAGTCTGTACTTGAGGTATTGTATGCTTCTCTGTTAGTATTTAGCCCAAGTATGTTTTTTCAACATATTGATACACATCATTTTACCAAATCATTTTAGCTTTCTTCGATTTGCAAATAGACAAGAGAGCCTATTCAACTTACAAACATTAAACCTATTTTGTTTAGATTTTGTCTAACCAACTATTAGGTAATTGACTATTAGCAATATATAGGATGCTAAGCCTTTTGGCTAATACTCAAAAACATTACTTACGAGATAAAAATGGCTAAACAAGTCAAATAGGCTTACTTATGTATGACCTTACTTTAAGTAAATAATTTAATCAATGATTTTATTACATTTAAAATTAGAAAATGATAGACAAAATTATTGCCTTCAGCGTTAGGAATCCCCTTGTCATAGGAATTTTGGTAGGAGTGATGGCTCTTTGGGGAGGTTTTTCTCTGAGCAAATTGCCCATAGATGCTGTGCCTGATGTTACAAGCAATCAGGTCGATATTATTACCAATACGCCCAGCCTTGCTCCTTTGGAGATGGAGATGTTTGTTACTGCACCCATAGAGATGGCTATGTCCAATATCCCCGGGTTAGTAGAAATTCGCTCTATTTCCAAATTTGGACTTTCGGTTGTCAAAGTTGTATTTACGGACGATACGGATATTTATTGGGCGCGCCAGCAAGTATTTGAGAGATTAGAGCAAGTAGCTAACGAAATTCCTGCGGGAGTGGGTAAGCCTTATATGGGTCCTGCTTCTACGGGCTTGGGAGAAGTATTCCAATACATTATCAGACCCAAAGACCCCAAAGATAAATCCTTCTCTCTCATGGAGATACGTACTATGCAGGATTGGGTCATTCGCAAGCAGTTATTGGGGATTGCGGGGATAGCGGAGGTAAGTGGCTTTGGAGGATATAAGAAGGAATATCAAGCCAAAATAAATCCTGAACGAATGAAAGCACTGAACGTTACGGTAGATGAGCTATTCGAAGCCTTAAGCATGGGCAATAGCAATACAGGCGGTGCGTATATAGAAAAGCAAAACAAGGCTTTTACCATTAGGGGGATAGGTTTGGCTACGGATTTGGAAGAAATAGGCAATACAGTAGTAAAAATGAATAATAATATCCCAGTATTGGTGCGTGATGTGGCAGATGTAGATTATGGAAATAGTATTCGCTATGGGGCGATTACTTACAACGGAGTAGGCGAGACTGTAGGTGGCATTATTATGATGACCAAAGGCGCAAATGGAAATGAAGTAATTACGCGTATCAAAAAGAAAATGGAAGAAATAGGGTCAAAACTTCCAGAAGGTTTGGTCATAGAGCCTTTCATAGACCGCTCCAAATTGGTGAATAATGCTATTACAACGGTGATGACCAACCTCTTAGAAGGAGCAATAATTGTGGTATTGGTGATTATTGTATTTTTAGGAAATTGGCGAGCGAGTTTGCTGGCGGCTTCAGTCATTCCTTTGGCTATGCTTTTTGCCTTTGGCTGGATGAAATACTTTGATGTAGTCGGGAATATCATGAGCTTGGGAGCGATAGACTTTGGCTTATTGGTCGACCCTGCGATTATTGTAGTGGAAACTGTGGTGCTGTTCTTAGCCAATGAGGTCAATAAGCGCGTGCGCTCCAATCACAACAATAAACCCATGTCCTATAAAATGCGGCAGGAAATCGTAATAGATGCCGCTCAAGAGGTTAAAAAATCCGTAGTTTTTGGTGGCTTGATTATTCTTATTGTATATTTTCCTATTTTGACATTGGAAGGCGTAGAAGGGAAAATGTTTGCTCCTATGGCTAAAACAGTAGGTTTTGCTATATTAGGTGCATTGATTTTGTCTGTTTCTTATGTCCCCATGATGAGTGCATTGATTCTTCGCCCACCAAAATCGGCTCATTCTCATGGAATATCTGAAATTTTTGTCCAATTTATTTATTACAAGGTCATAGAACCTGTGGTAAAGATTTGTTTAAGAAGAAATTACGTTGCTGTGATAGCGGCAATACTCATTCTTTTCGCAGGCGGATATGGATTTAGTAAGATTGGAGGCGAGTTCATACCCAAACTTCAAGAAGGGGACTTAGTCATAGAAGTAAACTTACCTGTGGGAGCGGCAATGACAGAAGCTATCAATTTGGGAGACAAGATTCAGGCGACTTTGATGAAAGAGTTTCCCGATGAGATAGAACGCATAGTTTCTAAAATAGGGACTTCTGAAGTTCCTGTCGACCCTATGCCTTTGGAAGCCCAAGAAATCGTCGTAGTATTAAGAGATAAAAAGTTATGGAAAAAAGCAAAAGCACAAGAAGACTTAGCGGACTTGGTATCTGATGTGATGAAGCAGTTCCCAGGGATTGTGATTTCTGTCCAACAGCCTATTGAGAATAGGGTCAATGAGCTGATGAGCGGTGCAAGGACTGACGTAGTAGTCAAAGTATATGGCTTTAGCTTAGATACCATCGTGGCAAAAAGCAATCAAATTATTGGTATTATCAAGACCATAGAAGGAGCAGTAGATGTACAAGAAAACAAAATTTTTGGTTTACCACAAATCAATATCAAATATGACCGCAAGCAAATGGCTGTTTATGGAGTAACCGTTGCCCAAATGAACAGAGCAATTCAGTTAGCTTTTGCAGGCGCAATCGCAGGTACGGTTTATGAAAACGATAAACGGTTTGATTTGACCTTGCGATTGAGCAGTGCAGAGAGAGAAAAAGCAGAAAATATTAAAAATCTATTAGTTAGCTCATCTACGGGTTTGAGTATTCCACTTAGGGAATTGGCAGACATTACCGAAGAAATAGGTCCATCGGAGATTGGGCATGAGAACCTCAAGCGCAAGTCCAACATTGGCTTTAACGTCAGAGGGCGCGATTTGGAATCTATTGTGAATGACTTGATAGTCAAAGTAGAGGCTCAGGTAGTCCTGCCTAAAGGATACGAAATAGAATATGGTGGGGAGTTTGAGAATTTTAGCCGTGCCAAAGCAAGACTTGGTATCGTCGTTCCTATTGCCTTATTCATCATTTTTTGTTTGCTATTTGCTTCTTTTGGCACAATAGGCGACAGTTTATTGATTTATACCGTAGTTCCACTATCAGCCGTAGGAGGTGTTTTTGCCTTGATTATCAGAGGCATGAACTTTAGTATTTCGGCAGGTGTAGGTTTTATTGCTTTATTTGGGGTAGCGGTATTGAATGGTATTTTATTAGTCGAACATTTTAATCAATTAGGAGAAATGGGAGTAGAAAAACCAGAACATCGGGTA
>JALOMS010000310.1 GCA_025455345.1 Thermoflexibacter sp.
CTGTGGCATATCTACGAAATAGTAAGTCGTTTAGCAAAAAATGCCAAAAGTAAAGATGAAGATGTTTACATGGCAGAGTTTATGAGGTTGGTAGAAACTATGGAGTAAGTCATCTTTTTTAAAAAGTTTACAAATCAAACTTAATAATTTGAATTTAGGCAAGAGAATATTCTATGTACGATTTAATACTTGTCTAAATTATTGATAACAAATTAATTATCCTTCACCTGCTCGTCTATGATGACTTTAAATTCTTCCAAGATATTGCGGGCTTTGATGAGGCGACCAATCTCAACGTTAGAAATAAATACTACCTTCTTTTCTTCACTTGATTTTCTAATTGCTTCTTTGTAAGCTGTATCTTTCATGGATTGGGAGGTAATAAGAATACCTAAATTGGACATTCCCCCTGTATTTTTTAGCTTCTCAAAAAATTGAATAAATTGGTTTTTATCTACTTTTTCTTGCTCATTTTTGCACTCTACCAAAATGTTATACACATAAAAAATAAGAAAAACAGTGTTGCCAGTAGCGTAAAAAATATTATAGGGCTATCTTTATATATACTTTGCTTTTTGATGTAATCTATCATGATTAATAAATTTTTAGTTGTCAAGAAAAATTAAAACCGCCAGCAAAAATCACTTTACCGACGGTTCAAAGATATTAAAAATCAAAGAATTAATATAATAAATAACAACAAAACCATACAGATAGGTACTTATCAATACCAAACAAAAAAGAGGCTAATTATAAATCTATTAGCCTCTTTTTATTATTATCAATCGCAATTATTTTACTCTTCCGAATCAATAATCATCTCATCGTGGCGCACCAAAGGTAAAAACTCTGGTTCTGTGTAAACGAGTTTGTCATCCATAAACTCATCTATCGCAACGATTGTTGGCTTTGGCATACGCTCATAATACTTAGAGATTTCTATTTGTTCTCTATTTTCAAATACCTCTTCTAAGTTATCTACCGTAGAAGCAAAATCTGCTAATTTTGTGGTAAGTTCTTCTTTTTGTTTAGAAGAAAGTTGTCTTGCTCTTTTTGCTATTACATTGATAGACTGATAGATATTGCCAGTTTTGATAGCTATATCTGGCACATTTCTGGTAATAATTGATGATGGTGATGGCATATATTAAAATCAAAATTAAAATGTCAAAATAATAAGAATCTGCAAAGATAATAAGATAAACACAAATAAAACTTAGTTTGTTCCTACATTTTGCGCTGTAGTATTATTTTTTTGTTCGTTTCCTCTCAAATTAGAGATTTGTTTTTGAGCTTGTTCTGCAATATTTTCTGCTTGTTTCAAAAATTTACTTTTGGGATATTTCTCAGAAAAAGCGACAAACATACCTATCAATTCTTCAAATCTTTCTCTCTGCTTGGTATAATAGCTATTTTTGGCTAAGTCGTACTGCGCTTGTATTTTATGAAAAGCTACTTCTTCTTGTAACTTAGAATCAGGAAAGTCTTTCCTAAAGTTTTCATAGGCAATTACCGCAGACTTCGAGTATTCATACTTATAGTTTACTAATTTTTGATACAAAATCGCCGTATTAAAAGCCTTTTGTTCTAATTTGGCACGCAATTCCAGTATTTCCCCACTTGCTTGTTGGGCGTATTTGCTATTCGGATAACGGTTGATAAAATCTTGGAATGCGTCTATTGCGATATTGGTATGAGATTGGTCTAAATTTGATGCGGGCGAATCCATGTATTGAGAATACGCACTCATAAATAATGCCTCCTCCGCAAATTCACTTCGGCTATAGGTACTATGAAAGTTTTTGAAACTGTCATGACTCATGGTATATTGACCTTGTTTGAAATAACAGTAAGCCACATAAAACCTTGCTTTTTCTGCTTCTAATGTACCTACTAAAATAGGTACGAGGTCTTCTAACAAAGCTCCTGCACGATAGTAATCTCCTTTCTCATAATAAGCAAGTGCCGCATTGTAGCGATTTTGCCATTTGGGGTCTTTGACTATGCGTTGAAACTTACTACAAGAGGCAGTTAAAAGCAGGAAAATGATGATGTTAAATAAAAAAATTTTTTTCATGGCTAAAGGCACTAATAAAAGAGTATTTATTGCTTTTCTTTTGTTATTTAGCAAAATGGCGTTGATTTTGGTATAAAAACAATTCGCAATTAAATGTTTGAACGTTGCAAAGTTCGAGATTTATTTTTAGATAATTCGTATTGTTAAGTTTTTTTTAGAAATTTTTGTATTTATGAAAAAAATTGTCATTGCTTCTGTTCTTAAGCCTGTTGATGATGTAAGGATGTATGAAAAATTTGCCCAAACGCTGGTAGAAAATACTGATAATCAATACGAAATTCATATCATCGGAGCTTTATCTACTCAAAGTCAATCTATAAAGCCCCCGCCTTCTGTCTATTTTCACACTATGCTACACTTTCATCGTTTGCAGTTTCATAGATGGTTATTGGGTGTTTATTTCTTACAAAAGATACTCCAAATAAGACCTAACTTAGTCATTATCACGACTCCTGAGTTGTTGGTAGCGGCTTTGCTGTCAAAAATAAGGTTAGGTATCCCGATTATTTACGATGTACAAGAAAATTATTTCCGAAATATTCTTTATCAGCCTACTTATTCTTTGGTCTTTCGTATGCCCTTAGCTTTGGGGGTGAGGTTTTTAGAGTATCTAAGTAGAATGTGGGTAGATTTTTATTTTTTGGCAGAAAAAAATTACGAAAAGGAATTTTCTTTTAGTAAAAATAAGAGTAAGATTATTGAGAATAAGTACAAAGCAGATAAGCAGTCTTTTTTTAAGAAAACTTCCAAAAATATTGATTATCAGTCTGTTTTAACTTTTTTATATACAGGTACTATTTCTCCTACGTATGGGACATTGAAAGCCATTCATTTTATCAAAAAGATAAAAAAATATTTTCCCAATAGTCAGCTTCTCATCAAAGGGTATTGCTCCAATCCCCAATATCGTCAATTATTAGAAAAATCCGCAGAAGGATGCGGTTTTATTACTTTGGCAATCAGCGAGATACCGATTCACCATCAGGAAATCATTGAGGCTTTTACTGGCGCAGATATAGCTTTGCTCCCCTATTTGCCCAATAAAAGTACGGAAAATTGTATCCCTGCCAAATTATACGAATACATTGCTCATCTTCTCCCAATGATTATACAAAAAAATCCCTTATGGGAAGAAGTTTGCTCACCTACTCATGCCGCTTTATTTATTGATTTTGAGAATTTTGATGCGGAGCTATTGGGCGAGCTGATGGTCAGGTTTCCTTTCTACAAGGATAATACAACGGATTTTGTTTGGTGGGAATCCGAAAGTCAAAAATTAAAACAAGTCATAGAGCAGATAATTGATACGAAAAAACTTGCTTAATTCCATAGAATACGCTTAATTTCTACTCTATTAAACTTTTGTATTGTCTTATGATAAATATTTATGAGCGTAGCCCTGTCATCAATTGGATTTTGTTAGCTATCGCTGTTCTAATAGGCATAGCTTCTATTATCTATACTAATTCATTGGTAAACAGGATTTTATTTCAAGAAGAGAGGCAAATCGCTCTATTTGCCAAGGGACAGGAATTTTTGGCAACCGCAGAGCCAAGTGAAAATTTGAATTTCTTAATGGAGGAGATTATTGCTTCTAATAATTCTATCCCCGTCATATTGACTGATGAAAAAGGCAATCCCATAGGTAGTCGCAATCTTGAACTTCCAGAAAAAACTTCACAACATCAAACATTCTTGTTAGAAGAAATAGCAAAGATGAAAAAAGAACATACACCAATCGTTCTTACCTTGGACTCAGCGTCTAATATGAAGCAGTTTGTCTATTACAGGAATTCTTCTTTGGTCTATCAATTAAGGTATTTTCCGTATGTTCAGCTTACAGTCATTTTGATATTTTTTACTTTAGTTTATTCCTTATTTAGTTATTCTCGCAAGGCAGAGCAAAACCGCGTGTGGGTAGGACTTGCCAAAGAAACTGCTCACCAATTAGGCACTCCCCTTTCCTCTCTTATCGCTTGGGTAGAATATTTGAACATAGATGAGAATGTGGAAAAAGAAGTGGTTATAGAATTAGAAAAAGATGTGAAAAGATTTGAAACCATTACGGCAAGATTTTCCAGTATAGGTTCTGTGCCTGCACTAAAAGCTGAAAATATCAAAGAAGTATTGGAAGAATGTGTAAATTATTTACAAAAAAGAGTGTCCAGCAAAGTAAGTTTTTTGCTTCATATCAAAGATGACGAGATTCCTGTTCCTATGAACAAATCTCTTTTTGAATGGGTAATAGAAAACCTATGCAAAAATGCCGTAGATGCGATGAATGGGGTAGGTTATATAGATATTTATGTGAGCCATACCAAAGATGATAAGGGGCTGGTCATAGACATCAAAGATACAGGGAAAGGTATTCCTAAATCAAAATTAAAAACAGTTTTTCGCCCAGGATTTACCACCAAAAAAAGAGGTTGGGGCTTAGGTCTTGCGCTTGCCAAACGTATCGTAGAAAATTACCATGATGGTAAAATTTTTGTTTTGCGTTCGGAGATTGACTTAGGAACAACTTTTCGAATTATTTTGCCTCTATTTGATGCTAAATCTTGACCCCAAATCCTGCTTTGCCCAAGTCTTCCCAAAATCGAGGGTATGATTTTTCTACAACTTCTGGTTGCTCTATCTCTATGTTGAAAAGCAAAGCCAGAGGAGCAAAAGCCATAGCCATTCTGTGGTCTTTGTATGTTTTTATGTATGTCATAGGTGCTTTGATAGCTTGGGGAGGAATGAGCAATGTTTCATCATTGACATCTTGGGCTATAATACCAAATTTTGCTAATTCATCTCTCACAGCCACCAATCTATCAGTTTCCTTTATTTTCAAACTCTCTAAACCTGTCATTTTCATATTTACCCCTTTTGCCGCTCCTACCACAGCCACAGTCTGAGCCAAATCAGGACAATGTGTAAAATCCCATTCAAAGCTTTTTTCCGTTGTTGTTTTTTTCAATAGTATTCCATCATGTTCAAAAACTGTATTTACGCCTAATTTCTCCATAATCTTGACGATTTCTGCGTCGCCTTGGAGAGAATCTCTTTTTAAGCCTAATAGTTTGATTTCTGCTTCATTTGCCAAGCTCACAATGCTGTACCAATAGCTTGAGGCAGACCAGTCGGACTCCACACTGTAAGAGGAGGCATGGTAATCTTGGGGTGGTATATGAATCGCATTGGTTTTCCATTCGTGTTGCACTCCAAAGTTTTGCATAAGCTGAAGTGTCATTTGGATATATGGCAGAGATGCCACTTTGCCCACCAAATTAATGGTAAGTCCATTAGGCAAAATAGGTGCTATCATTAGCAATGCAGAAATATACTGGCTACTAACATCACCTCTGACAAACAATGCATCTTTCTTTGGTCTAAATCCTTTGACATGGATAGGGGGATAGCCTTCATTGGTAAGATACTCTATGTCTGCCCCTAATTCTCTCAACGCTTCTACCAATACTTGAATTGGTCTTTCGCACATACGTTGGCTTCCTGTAAGTATAGATTCCCTATTCGTAACTGCACAATAAGCGGTTAGAAAACGCATAGTAGTACCCGCATCAATGACATCAAGGGTGAGACTATCCGAAGCAAGCAGTTTGAGCATGGTTTGAGTATCTCTGGCTTCAGAAATATTCGTCAGGTGGCAGGTTTGTTTGCACAATGCTTTGATAATCAACGCCCTATTGCTCTCACTCTTCGAAGATGGCAGTAAGATAGAAGTTTTTATAAGTTGTTGGGGGTGAAACAGTTTCACCGAGTTGGCATGTAGAATATCTTTAGACATAGTTTAGTTTGCTATTTATTTTCAAATATGATAAGTAATTCAACTTTTCTAAGCGTTCTTTGTATTAAAGTCCCTTAAGTAATTCAACTTTTCTAAGCGTTCTTTGTATTAAAGTCCCATTGGGACTTCCAGTCTGGGACGATATATTTGTAGAAAATGGAATTTTAGCACA
>JALOMS010000311.1 GCA_025455345.1 Thermoflexibacter sp.
GTATTAACTTTGCGAAAAGACTTGTTCTTACTTGCCTTTTCCCAAGCCTTTTGCGCCTCAAAAAAGTAAGTTTCGTTCTTTTCAGAGTCCAAAATCCAGTCGTTCACCGCTTCGCTTTCGGTGTTATTTGCCTCTCCCGCCAAAAACTTGGCAAGGAGGTCGTCATTTACTATCGGTGTGTGTGTTTCCAATGGATTAAAGGTTGAAGTTTTTTTATTTTTTACTTTTCCAAAATTTATGATTTTTATCTAAAAAAACCACATAAAAAATATTACTGACCATAAAACCAGCTACTCTTACTTTTTGCCCACCAACATCTTGTAGTGTTCCCCATTCTAAGCCATTAGGCATATCTGAAAACTTTGGTATTTTAAAATCAGTAACACTATTAGGTGGGAAATCTCCATATACCTCTAACATTTTCTTTTGTTTAGATGTTGTTCTTGTTTCTTTTGATAACCCTACTAATTTTTCAAAGAAATCAGATAAAAGACCTTGTTTGGCACTGTCTGCCTTAAAATATTCTTTTAGAATTTTGTCTAATTCTTCAATAAACTCCTCAAAAATAATTTCATGTAACTCATTATCCTCTAATTTTATTTTTTGCAAATACCCATCTCTGATTTTTAAAATTTCTTTTAAATAATTATTTGCAGGTGTATCTAACTCCCATTCTCTAAAATGCTGGGCAGGGGGAATTTGGCTTGTATCAAAAAATTTAAAGCTAAACAACAATTCTAGCTCAGAAGTTTTGCCTCTAAGTTCCTTTGTATCAACTGTTTTATCACGTTGATTTTGAGATTGTTCTGCGTTCTGAGATTTAAACCTTCTATTGGGCATAAATAAAATCGTTTATAAATCGTTTAACATCTCCCAAATAAGGAATTGCTCCATATTTGCCCTCTAAATATCCTTTTTCAAAAGAGGCATCATTGCGAACAAAAGTATCTTTGTACTCCACCATAGAATATAAATCTGTAAATCCTTCTTTATCATTTTTTTCTGCAAACCAAATTTGGTCTCTTCTAAAAATTTCTTTTTTAAGTAAATTAGTATCATGCAGTGCAACAATCACCTGACCACTTTTATTTGCTTTTGTGTGGAAGAATTTAACTAATTCTTGTGTAATTAGGGTATGCAAACTGGAATCTAATTCATCTATTACCAATATTTTACCTTGCTCTATGGTATCTACCCAAATACCAAAAATTTGAAATAATTTTTGTGTTCCAACCGACTGTAAAGCCCAACCTAAAACCACATTATCAACCTCACGACCAAGCTCATTAAATTTTTGATGTTTAAATTCGATAGAAATATTTTTTTGTTCTGCCCTATTTTTTTCAAGAGATTGCATTTTATCTTGCACTTTTCTGACTGCGTTTAGCCCTTCTTTCAATTCCTCTACTAATTCTTTTGGAAAACGATTGAGTAAAGTTGATTCAAGAAATTTATCCTTATTGTCTATAATGGACATTCTATCATCTTCAGTGATTTCTACCTCGTCAAAGCCAATTTTAATGGTTTTAAAAAAGCGAATAAGCTGTTTACGAAACCTATTTTCATTTAAAAACTTATGAATTGTAAGTTGCCCTATGTTTTCTAAGTTATCATCATCAATACGATTAATAATCCGAATTTCTGATTTAAACCAATTTTGTATCTTTTTTGAAACTTCACCATTAAACTGCGCCAAAGCAGATAAAAATAAGGAGTTAGTACGAGTTGCATTTTGAAATTCTTTATTTTTCCATTCAGCAACAGAAGATTTAATTCCTTCGCCCTCTATCCTTACAAACAGCCTTTTTTCTTTTTGAGAGTTTTCCAAAGAAAATAACCATTCTGTATGTATCTTTAATTTATCAGCCTCAAAACCATAGCGATAACGAGTATTGCCAATAAAAAAGATGGCTTCAAAAAAAGATGGCTTATTTTCAGTTTCTGTACTCAGCAAAAAAGGTAAAATTCCTTTAATACTCTCATCAGGTTTTTGTTCATTATAAGACCTCAAAATGAAACTTCTAAAAAAGCCTAACGCTTTAATAAGATTGCTTTTCCCACTGTTATTTGCGCCATAAATCACACTACTTTTTAGCAATTTTGTTCCAGTAGGACTATAAAATATATTTTCATAAATATCCTCATCAGGGCTATCCTTCTCGTGTTCTTTAACACTTGTTGCCCCTACCAGACTAAACGTTTTGTTCTCTTTGAAAGAGAGAAAATTACCAACTGTAAATTCTACTAACATAATGATTAATATTTTATACAAAAGTAATATTATTAATCTTATTCTCTTATTTATTGTGATTTTTTCACAATAAATACGCTTATAATTAATAATATTTTACTTACTTTATTATTCTCTGCTCCACCTCCCCCAGCCACCTCTCTTGTTCCTCTGTATCAGGAACTTTCAAAGTCCTTGATTTACTGATTGTTTCTATTGCTGTCCTTGCGCTAAAACCTTGTTTGATGAGAACGCCACCCGCCACTAAACTTGCCCTGCCTATGCCACCTCTGCAATGAATCAACACTTTCTGCTCTTTTGATACTCTTTCTAAAATCCTATCTATCAGCTTATTATATTCCAAATAGCTTTCTGGCACTTGCCTATCTTGGATTGGGAAATGCACAAAATCGATTCCCTGCTTTTCACACTCTTTTTGCTCTCCTTCTAAACTTAATTCCTTACTTTCTGCTTTGGTTAAAAGACTGATTACTAAGCTAATACCTTCTTTTTTCCAATATAACACCTCCTCTGCTAAATCTTCACCTCCCCTTGGTTTGGGGCAGATAGCTAATTGTTTATCAATGAAATAAAGTTTGGTGTGCATGAGTTTTTATCATATTATCATTTCTACAAATCTTACGTCCTTACAGGACTGAAATACAGGATTCCACATTACTAATTCGTAATTAATAATTAGTAATTACCCACAGCGCAATCGTCAAATATTCAATCAGTTGCTGCCTTAGCACCTTCAACGCCTTGCCCATTTGGTTTTCCACTGTTTTTGGTGAAATGCCCAACTGCTCTGCTATTTCACTGTATTTTAGTTCGTCAAAGCGGCTCATTTTAAAGATAATGCGGCACTGCTCTGGCAAACTTTCTATCGCTTTATCTATTTGTTTTTCAAGTTCTTGTCTTTCTGCTGTATCAGAGGCATAGCTTGGGCTTTGGCGAAAATCTACTATCGTATGCCTTTGGTGTTCCGCTTTTACTTTTTCGTGTTTTTTCACGTTCAGACAGCGATTATACACCATTTTATACAAGTACGATTTGAGGGAAGTCGTAATTTCCAGACTTTCCCGCTTCTCCCAATAATAGTGAAATATGCCCTGCACCATTTCCTCCGCCTCGTCCATGTCTTTGAGGAAGGAATAGGCATAGTGGCTAAGTTTTTCGTAATACTCACGAAAAACCTTCTCGAAGGTGCGCTCATCGCCTTGCTGTATCGCCGTAATGACTGCTGAATCAGAAACTTGCATTTTTTTAGATAATAATAAAGTATCATACGCTTTAGCGTGTGAAGATGTATTGGCACACGCTAAAGCGCATGATATAATACAAATTTAGGCTTTCTCATTCAAAAAACAAGTTTTCTGTTGCCTTACATTCCTAAGACAATTGAACACGAACAAACCCCTATTGCTAACAAAATAAATAATGCAGATTTATGATAAAAATGTACAAAATAAGTACCTTTGTTAAAAATCTTTTCATGTTAATCTGACCTCCTAAACTTGCAACAGGTAATCAATCAATTCAAAAATTGAACTTCAAAATATCTTTACTATTTATAAATCATCTATTTGCCTGATAATCAAGATACAAACAACGACTATCTTTATTCAACTATGCAAAAACGATTTATCTATATATTTACTTGCGTATTGCATTTATGCCTCTCATTTGCTTTTTTGGCGATTGCTCAAAATTCCCGTATAGACAGTCTCAAAACACACATAGCAAGTGCGGAAATAGATACTCATAAGGTAATTGCTATCAATGAATTAGCTTTCGAGTTTATTGCTTCTTCGCCCCAACAAGCACAGCAATATAGTTTGGAAGCACTCAAACTTGCCCAAAAATTAGGATACCAAAAAGGAGAAATGATTGCGCTAAACAATTTGGCAGAATATCATCAACGACAAGGCGACTATGCTAAAAGCATAGAATATACAACCCAATCTCTCCAAATAGCTGAGTTTATCAAAAATAAAAAAGGAATAGCAGATGCCTATTTTATGATGTCAATTGTTTACACTGATGGCTTGAAACAGTATGACTTAGGTATGTATTATGGAATAGAAGCATTGGAGATTTATACACAAACCAATGATAACTTAGGAAAAGCAAATGCCTATAATATCATTGCTTGGATTTATGCGATTACTAAGCAAAATCTTTCTCTTGCTCACGAATATGTGAATAAGGCTATCCTTATTGCCCAAAAAAACAAGGATAATACTTTTATTGCGTATTATTGGGGAACTAAAGGTGTTATTTACGAAAAGGAAAATCGCCTTGACTCTGCTCTTTTTTACTTTGGACTTGCCAATCAATCTTTAGAAAAAGAGAATGACAAGGCTATTGTTGCTTATTATAATACTTTCGTAGGGCGTATTTATCTTTCCCAATCACAAATCCAACAATCTATTCAAACATACCTTAAAGCTGTCCAATATAGCCAAGAAGCAAACTCAAAAGAATTTTTGAAAGAGGCGTATGGGGGCTTAGCCAATGCGTATGCTACTGAAAAACAGTACGAAAAAGCATTCTATTATCAAAAACTATATTTAGAATTAGAAGATTCTATTCTAAACTGGGAAAATAGTCAAAGAATAACACTGATTCAACAAGAATATGAAAAAGAAAAACAAGTAACAAGAATCAAATTATTAGAAAAAGAGCAATTATTGGCTCAGGAAGAAAAAAGAAAATACATCATTTCTTTTACAGGTGGGTTCTTATCCATCTTATTAGTGGTTTTTTTATTAGTAAGGAATAATAGACAAAGGGCAAAAGCAAATAAAATTTTGCAAGAAAAAAACACAGAAATCAGGCTTCAAAATGATGAGTTGCGTCAAGTCAAAGAAGAGGTAGAAGCACAAAACGAAGAACTACAACAAGGCAAGGAAGAATTATTAATACAGGCTGACATCGTTTCAGAACAGAATACAAAGCTCAGAGAAGCACAACGCACTATCCTTAAGCAAAGTACAGAAATTCAAAAAAGAAATGACTACTTAGAAAAGGTAGTGGAGCAAAGAACAGACGAGTTAAAATTAACTGTACAAAATTTACTCAAACACATTCAAGACTTAGAGCAATTTTCCTATATTATTTCTCATAACCTCCGCGCACCTGTCGCCCGCATTCAAGGATTAGTGCATATTTTTAACCAAGAAAACATGAATGATGAGTTCAACAAACAAGTCTTGTTGCATTTGTTCCAAGCCTCGCAAAGTTTAGACAATATCATCATAGACCTTACTGAAATAGTCTCTATTCGTAAAAGCCTCAATATCAATAGGGAATTTGTGAATATACACCACTTGATAGAAACAGAACTCCTCAATTTGAAAAACGAAATTGCCAATGCTAATGCCCTCATTCATCAAGAAATAGACGTAAATGCGGTTTATTCGGTAAAGTCCTACATGCAAAGCATTATCCATAATTTATTGTCCAATGCTATCAAGTACAAATACCCTTCCCGTCAACTTGTTATCCGTATATCGACTAAAATAGAACAAGATAGCTTTTGCCTAAGTATCCAAGACAATGGATTGGGCGTAGATGCAAGCGATACTTACAAGATATTCGGACTCTACCAACGTATGCACACGCACGTAGAGGGCAAGGGCTTAGGCTTATATCTGGTAAAAACCCAAGTAGAAGCCATGAACGGAAAAATAGAGATAGAAAGTACAGTGAATATAGGTAGCACTTTTAAAGTGTATCTGCCCGTATAAGTTGAAGCTATCCGAGCTTAATGTCATTTTGTCTTGTGAGAAA
>JALOMS010000312.1 GCA_025455345.1 Thermoflexibacter sp.
CTTAATACCTGCGGAGAATAATACTACAAAGAGAAAAGCAACAATAATTTGGTCGCTCAGGCTTGCCTTGCCCGTTCTATTACTACCCAGATGAGAGCCTATTACCCCTCCAATTACGACGGCTATCATCCAAAAAAATATATAACTATCTAATTTCCCTCCTTTTATTAGATTTCCTGTAAGTGAAATGGCAGAATTACATAAGATAAACAACGCAGAGATACCAGAGGCTTTTCGTACCCCTGTCCAACTCATCAATATCATCAATGGAGATAAAAAAATACCGCCTCCTACTCCTATTAATCCTGAAAATAAGCCTATGATAGTGCCTATCGACAAGCCAAGTAAAAGGGGAATATTTTTTTCTATTTCTTGTTTTTGCTTAGAAAGGTATTTTTTCAGGACTAAAAGTACAGAAGATAGCAAAAGAAAAATTCCTGCTAAGAGTTTGAAAATCGTGGGAGTTACGCTTAACATTCCTCCTACAAAAGCCGCAGGAATAGAGGTAATAGCAAAAGTCAAAAATATTTTTTTGTCAAAAAAACCAGCTTTGATGTATTTGTAAGAAGCAATAGACGCTACGATTATATTGAGAACCAGAGAAATAGTTTTTATATTGGATTCAGGGAAGGAAAGTAATGCCATGACAGCCAAGTAGCCTGACGCTCCTGCGTGTCCTACGGTAGAGTACAAAAAAGCTACTAACAAAAATAACCCAAAGGCTAAAAAGATAAATTCTGTTGTCATTGAAAGATGAGGTTAAAATTCCTATTTTTCTATATTTTCCTTTCTTTTTTTAAGAGCCAACATTTCGTCCCTCAACCTTGCCGCCTCAATAAAATCTAATTCTTTTGCCGCCTTTTCCATCTGCTTTTGAGTTTGTATAATCAGTTTATCTATATCTTTTGTACTCATATAATTCACTACGGGGTCTGCCGCAATGCCATAGCTTACATCATCTGGCTCTATGTAATATTGCTTAGTTTCTTTTTTCGCATCAGCGACTTTGGTCTGCTGAAGGATAGCTTCTGTGGACTTTTTGATAGTCATTGGTGTAATTCCATTTGCCTTATTGTAATCTTCTTGGATTTTCCTACGTCTATTGGTTTCATCTATAGCTACTTGCATAGAGTCTGTAATAAGGTCTGCATACATGATTACTCTACCATTGACATTTCTTGCCGCTCTTCCTATCGTCTGAATGAGCGAGCGTTGGTTGCGTAAGAAACCTTCCTTATCCGCATCCATGATGGTAACCAAAGCCACTTCGGGCAAGTCCAATCCTTCCCTAAGTAGATTTACACCTACCAACACATCAAAAACGCCTAAGCGTAGCTCCCTAAGAATCTCTACTCTATCTAAAGTCTTGACTTCTGAATGAATGTAGCGCGTCTTGATACCTAACTTTACCAAATAATCCGTCAGTTCTTCTGCCATTCTTTTTGTCAATGTAGTAATCAAAACCCTATCTCCGTTTTTTACGGTCGAATCTACCTCCTCCAACAAGTCATCTATTTGATTGATACTTGGGCGCACCTCTATCTTGGGGTCAAGCAAACCTGTGGGTCTGATGATTTGCTCTACGACGACTCCCTCGCACTTCATTGCTTCGTAATCTCCCGGTGTAGCACTAACAAAAATTGTATAACCCATCATATCTTCAAACTCATTGAATGTCAATGGTCTATTGTCCAGAGCCGAAGGTAGTCGGAAGCCATTATCTACTAAGGAAATCTTGCGAGAGCGGTCTCCACCAAACATTGCCCTCACTTGTGGGATAGTAACATGGCTTTCATCAATAAGTAATAAATAATCCTTAGGAAAGTAGTCCAAAAGACAAAAAGGTCTTTGCCCTTTGTCCCTTCGGTCAAAATAGCGAGAATAGTTCTCAATTCCCGAACAGTAGCCTAACTCCCTCATCATCTCTAAGTCAAATTCTGTGCGTTCCTTGATTCTCTGGGCTTCCATGTAGCGTTGTTCTGTTTCGAAAAATTTAATCTGCCCTACTAAGTCGTCTTGAATCTCATAAATTGCTTGATTCAACGTTTCTCGTCCTGTTACAAATAGATTGGCGGGGAAAATAGCAATCGCAGTTTCTTCGGAGATTTTTTTCCCATTTTGAGGTTCTATGCGTTGGATAGCCTCTATTTCATCTCCCCAAAAGAAAATGCGATAAGCAAAATCTGCATAAGCGGGATAAATATCGACGGTATCACCTTTCACCCTAAAATTCCCTCTTTTAAACTCTACTTCCGTGCGACTATACAAAATATCCACTAAGGCAAAGAGAAATCTTTGGCGCGAAATCGTATCTCCTTTTTCCAATTTGACAATATAACGACTAAATTCTTCAGGATTACCAATACCATAAATACAAGATACAGAAGCTACTACGATTACATCATTGCGCCCAGACATGAGCGAAGATGTTGCACTTAATCGCAGTTTTTCTATTTCTTCATTGATAGATAAGTCCTTTTCTATATAAGTATTGGTACTGGCGATGTAAGCCTCTGGTTGGTAATAATCATAATAAGAAATGTAGTATTCTACGGCATTATCAGGAAAAAACTGCTTTAATTCTCCATAGAGTTGGGCTGCCAAAGTTTTGTTGTGGCTTAGCACCAAAGCAGGTCTATTTATCTGAGCAATGACATTTGCCACCGTAAAGGTTTTGCCCGAACCAGTAACACCCAATAAGGTTTGGAAATGTTCACTTTCTTGTACCCCTTTGACTAACTGTTCTATTGCCTTAGGTTGGTCTCCCGTAGGGGCATATTTCGAAGTAAGTTGGAACTGCATAAGTTAGAGATATTATTATTGATAAGCCTACGAAATTAATCAATATTTTTTAATATTTTTATCAAATTTCCCCAAGATGTTGTCTATTTTTCTAATAAAATTTTTACATCTTCTATCATACTACTTACCCATTCCTCGTACATCTTCCCTGCTGGGTGCAGTCCGTCTTCTGCGGTTAAACTTTCTTCATATTGGGCTTTACGAGAAATTGCCGTAATATCAAAATACTTTACTCCGTATTGGTCAGTGATTTTGCGATTGGCTTGGTTAAATGTATCTATCTCTTTCCCTATTTTTTCTCTATCCCTCCCTTGAGCAAAAGGCGTTACTCCATAATCTGGAATAGAAACAACGAAAACTCTGTCTTTATTCCCTCCTGCCTTCTTGATAGCTATTTTTAGTAATTCTTCAAATTCTTTTTGATAGATTTCTAAGCTGTATCCCCTATACTGATTATTAACCCCAATGAGCAAAGAAACTAAATGATATGTATCCGCTAAATTTTCTTTAGAAATAGCAGACAATAGCTCGTCTGTAGTCCAGCCTGTACGAGCTATGATTTTCGGCAAGGCAATATCAATATTCGCTTTTTGTAGCTGATTTACTAAAATTACAGGATAGCGTTCTTGCTCTTTGACACTCTCTCCTATGGTATAAGAATCTCCTAATGCTAAGTAAGTCAGCGACTTACTGCCTTTGCCTTGTTCCATGCATCTATTATTTGATAAAATTATTAACAAAAAAAAGAATAAATATCTCATCTGTGATTGGTTAGTAAGCTATTCGCACAAAGCTACAAATTAGTAAATTTGTTTTATATTTGTTTTGATAAATACATAGAGAAAAACTCCTCATTGTGTTTAAGTGATTTTTAAGTAATTGGAAAACAAACTGATGTATGAATGATAGCTTTATGAATCCTCAAAAGATTAGTAAAACTACCCTAAAAAACATAATAATATGCGATTGATTTATATCTTCTTTCTTGCTTTGATTTTACTTATCTGTGGTGGATTGCCTGCAACAACCTTTGCTCAAGTCAGACCCCAGTACAGTCAGTATATGCTCAATAATTACCTACTCAATCCCGCAATTACAGGCATAGAAGACTATTTGGATTTAAAAATGAGTTTTCGTACCCAATGGACAGGCATAGAAGGCGCACCTACGACCTATTATGTAACCGCACATACGCGATTGGGACATAATGTCAATATTGCTAATCCAAGCAAAGTAGATGAGAAACAACACGCCTTCGCTCCCAAAGGGAAACGTTATAATGCTTATAAGAAGATAAAGCCGCATCACGGCATTGGGGGCATGATTTTGCACGATAGAATTGGTGTTTTTAGCACTACGGAAGCAATGATGTCCTACGCTTATCATATTTTGATTAGTCCTGAAATCAAACTTTCTGGTGGCATTGCCGCAGGCGTTTCACAATATTCAATGCGTGGGAGCGATTTGAGATTAGCCAACCCCAATGACAATTTGGCAACTAATATCATTATCACCAAACCCATCGTGAGTGCTGGGCTTTGGTTATACGCATCTCAAATTTATGCTGGTTTAGGAATTACACAGTTAGCAGGTAATACTTTTGACTTTGGTGGCAATACTATCTTACAAAATCCCTCTGTAAGGCATTATTTTGCCACATTTGCTTACAAAATACTTGTAGGAGAAAAGTTTACATTTATCCCATCTTTCCTTGCTAAAGTGGCTACTCCCTTACCAATATCTATGGATTACAATTTGAGAGTCCTATATACAGACAGAATTTGGTTAGGTGTTTCTTACAGACGCAATAATGATTTCATCTTTATGGCAGGGCTACACCTAAACAATGCCTTTGACCTTAGTTATTCATACGATATGGGGAGAAATCAGATAAACAAACAAGGCATAGGTAGCCATGAGGTGATTTTAGGAATTCGTCTTAATAACCGCTTTGGGGTATATTGCCCTGTCAATATGTGGTAAAATCTTGAAATATCTTGTTTTATCAGTATCTTATAAACAAAGACACACTATTTTAGGGTGTTTCTGAATTGTGTGGCTCTCAGAGAGCAAATCCCCAAGCTCCTACAAATAATTCAAAATTGCTTGTATGTGTTCAAATTGTTTAAAATGAGGATGTTCAAAGTCAGTAGCCTCTATTCTCTCGTGTTCCCAAGTAATATGATAAGGAATATGGAAGGCAGAACCACCAATATTCAGCACAGGCAAAATATCGGATTTTAGGGAATTGCCTACCATCAAAAATTCATCACTTTTGATGTCCAAATGCCTGATAAGTTTTTTATAATCATCTTCTTTTTTCTCAGACATAATCTCAATATGGTGAAAATAGGACTCAAGCCCTGATTTTTTAAGTTTTCTCTCTTGGTCTAACAGGTCTCCTTTCGTAGCCACCACAAGCCTATACTTATCCTTGAGATGCCAAAGCACTTCTTTTACTCCTTCTAATAGCTCGATGGGTTTGTTAAGCATGATTTTGCCTTCTTCAATAATTTTTTCTATTACTTGTATATGAATCTTACCATCAGAAATACCTATTGCTGTTTCTATCATGGACAACATAAAAGCCTTTATGCCATACCCATACAGAGGAATATTGGCTAACTCTACTTTGAGTAACTCACGAGAAGTATTATGCGCTGACAAAAAATCAGATAAGAGTTCGTAAAACCTTTCCTCTACTTCTCTAAAATAAGGTTCATTCACCCAAAGTGTATCATCTGCATCAAATGCTATTACTTTAATTTTCATTGTTTTTTGTTTTAGTATTCTTACCAATTCGCGTGAAAATATACATAATATCGTATATCCTCTGAGCGCAAATCGTTTTTTTGTTACTAATTTTAGTAAGGAATTAAGCGAAATTAACGGACACCTTCAAAATGTCAGTTAATTGATTTTCAAAGTGTTATCTTTGTAATACTTTACTTTAATTTTGTTCAATTACTAAGTAAGTGTGCAAAAATAAACATTTTTTCAGTCCCGGACTGGAAGTCCCGTTAGGGACACGAGCTTTGTAGAAAACCAAGTTAAGCTCAGAATTTAAGTCCCATAGGGAATTCCATTCTGAGGCGCAACTATTTAATAAACAGTATTTTGTACCGTCCCTATGGGACTTACATGTTGTTCTTAAATTCCAGTTTCTACCAATATGCCGTCCCTAAAGGGACTTCAATACAAAGAACGCTTATAAAAGTCGAC
>JALOMS010000313.1 GCA_025455345.1 Thermoflexibacter sp.
GCAATTTGACGTTCCTTTTGCGAAAAAGAAGGATTACTTTCCCCTTCATTTTCTTGTTTGATTTGCAATAATTTCTTTTTGAAAGAGAAGCAAATGCGCTCTAAATTATCATGCAAACCACTTTGAATGTGCATATTATAACCACCATCTTGAAAAATCTCTATATAGCAATTTTTGTAATAATAAGTAACTTTGAATGAGGTTTTTACATTACCAAATAAAGAAATAAAATATACTGTGAGTTTATCCTTTAATTGGCGATAAAAATTATCTTTGGAAAGTTCTTCTTTCAGCACAAAATCAAAAATTTCATCTTTAAGCGATTTAAAGAAATATACCAAAGTAGCTACTGTGCTTTTTCCAGAGGCATTATCTCCTATCATCAAAAGCAGATTTTTGATAGGAATTTCCACAGATTTAGTATTTTTAATTGCTTTAAAGTTTGTAATGCGGATTTTCTCCATGAAGGTTTTATTTGATGAATAAGACAAAGATAATTGAGCAAAAAATCAAAACAAAATTAGCAAAACAAAAAAATCTGATTCACAAGCACTTGTGAATCAGATTTTGTAACAAAGAATCAAACTTTTTAAAAGTTTGATTCTTTAAAAAACAAATTAATGCTCCACCCCATTCGTACTTGGCGCAGGGAAGTCCTGACCGTCTGCGGAGTTTTCAACTGCTACATTTTCAGTTACTTCCGCATTCTCTAAGTTTTCTATTTCCTCTTCCATCACTTCTATTTTGGCGATAGAGGAGATTGCGTCTTCTTCATTGAGGCGAATCACGCGCACGCCTTGCGTATTCCTGCCCATCACGCGAAGTTCGGCAACAGAGAAGCGAATCGTAATGCCTGCTTGGGTCATAATCATGAGTTGGTGCTTGTCCGTTACCTCCATGATAGACACCAAGTTACCTGTTTTTTCGGTGATATTGAGTGCTTTTACGCCTTTTGCACCTCTGTTGGTTAGTCTAAATTCCTCTACGTCAGAGCGTTTGCCATAACCTTTTTCAGAAATGACCAAAAGTTGGGTTTCAGGATTGTTGATGACGACCATGCCCACCACTTCGTTGGTAGTTTCGTCAATGGAAATCCCGCGTACCCCTGCGGCAGTGCGTCCCATCGGGCGAACAGTGCTTTCGTTGAAGCGAACCGCTACGCCTTCTTTGGTTGCCAAAATGATTTCGTCATTGCCACTGGTCAGGCGAACATCTAAGAGCGTATCGCCTTCGTTAATGGTAATCGCATTGATACCGTTGGCGCGTGGGCGAGAGTAAGCCTCTAAGGTCGTCTTCTTGATTGTGCCTTGTTTAGTACACATTATCAAGTAGTTATTGTTGATATATTCCTCATTTTCCAGATTTTTCACGCTCACTACTGCCTTCACCTTGTCATCTTTTTCTATCTGAATGAGGTTTTGCAGTGGGCGACCTTTGGAAGTTTTGCTACCTTCGGGCGCATTGTAGGCTTTGAGCCAAAATAGCCTGCCCGCTTGCGTGAAAATGAGCAAATAGCTATGCGTAGAGGCAATGAAGAGGTGTTCCGTAAAGTCATCATCTTTACTTCCTGCCCCGCGTGAGCCTACGCCTCCGCGTCCTTGCGTGCGGTATTCGGTGAGGGAAGTGCGCTTGATGTAGCCCTGATGAGAAATAGTAATTACCATGTCTTGCTCCTCTATCATGTCCTCATAGGTAATGTCCTCATCTTCGCTGTACTCTATTTTGGTTCTGCGCTCGTCCCCAAAGCGTTCTTTCATTTCCAACAATTCCGTTTTGATGATGTCCATTCTTAGGGTTTCATTCGCCAAAATTTCCCTTAAATACGCAATGGTTTTCATCAGTTCGTCATATTCCTCTTGCAGTTTTTCGCGCTCCAAACCTGTCAATCTCTGCAAACGCATTTCCAAGATTGCCTTTGCTTGGATTTCCGTAAAGCCAAACTGATTGATTAAGCCACTCTTCGCAATATCAGGGTCTTGCGAACTGCGAATCAAGGAAATGATTTCATCTATGATGTCCAAAGCCTTCAACAGACCTTCCAAGATATGCGCTCTTTTTTCTGCTTCGTTCAGTTCGTAGCGCGTGCGGCGAACTACTACCTCGTGTCTATGCTCTACAAAATACTTGATTAACTCCTTCAAATTCAGGGTCATAGGTCTGCCTTTTACCAAGGCAACGTTATTGACGCTGAATGCCATCTGCAAGTCTGTGTGTTTGTAGAGGTTATTCAGCACCACATTGGTAATTGCGTCCCTTTTCAGTTCGTAAACGACCCTTGTGCCGTCCCTGTCCGATTCATCTCTAATTGCAGAAATGCCTTCAATCACTTTGTCGTTCACCAAGTCTGCGGTGTGCTGAATCAGTTTTGCCTTGTTCACCTGATAAGGAAGTTCCGTTACCACAATCTGTTGGCGGTCTTTGCCAATGTCTTCTACCGTAGTTACAGCGCGAATGACTACTCTACCTCTGCCTGTGGCGAAAGCATTTTTAATTCCATTGATACCGTAGATAGTGCCTCCCGTGGGGAAATCTGGGGCTTTGATAAATTCCATCAATTCCAAAATCGTGATTTCTGGATTGTTGATGTAGGCAATGATACCATCAACTACTTCCCTTAAATTGTGCGGGGGCATATTGGTCGCCATACCTACGGCAATGCCCGAAGTACCGTTCACCAAGAGGTTGGGAACTTTGGCGGGAAGCACGATAGGTTCTTCCAAAGAATCGTCAAAGTTGGGCTGGAAGTCGACCGTATTTTTGTTGATGTCCGCAAGCAGTTCTTCGGCAAGTCGCTTCAAACGTGCTTCGGTGTAACGCATAGCCGCAGGGTTGTCGCCGTCCACCGAGCCAAAGTTGCCTTGCCCGTCCACGAGTTCGTAGCGCATAGACCACGACTGCGCCATACGCACCATTGCGTCATAAACGGCAGTGTCGCCATGTGGATGATACTTACCCAACACCTCGCCCACGATACGGGCAGATTTTTTGTAGGGTTTGTTGTAGTTTAAGCCCAAATCAGCCATTGCATAGAGGATACGGCGGTGAACGGGTTTGAGTCCATCGCGCACATCGGGCAACGCCCTCGACACAATCACCGACATAGAATAGTCTATGTAGGCGGTACGCATTTCTTCCTCTATGTTAATCGGAATGATGTTTTCCATGAAAAAAATATAATGAGTTATGAGTTTTGAGTGAGGAGTTTTGAGTGCAGTCAGGACTATTTACCTGACTGTTTAGGTTTCTTAAAACCAAGTATGGTTTTGAGAAACCAATGGTCAGTTTTTGAAACTGACAACACACAAAATAACTTCCTCTCTCTACGTTTCCAAAACAATTGTTACTTTACGCAATTATCAATTTTTTGATAATTTTTTTAACCCACAAAGATAAGCAAAAGGAATGGAGAGTGCAAGGTTTTGAGGAAAAAAGATGTAAGTTGTGATGAAATAAATTATTATTTAAAAATTTGATATTCAGCAAGTTAATTATCTTTGCTTGATTTAAGATACTTTTATCTGATATATTGTTTTGAGAAAATGAAATGGTATGTGGTGAGGAGCTGACAGCATGGCAAATATGCTACATATTTGCCATTTCCTTTATTTTACCCCTTATTCTATTAGAAACCTATAATCAGGAATTACACGCTCGTCGCCATAGCTTAAGCGCAAGAAATAACTACCTGCTTCCAATTTGTTTTTACCATCAAACATATAGAACATGGTCTTCAGCTTAGGACTACCTACAATAATTGGCTCTCTGATGAGCTTGTACGGCTGACCGTTGCGGTATAGAGTCAATTCAAATTTCTTGTCTTGTCCATCGTCAAAGAATACGTCATTGATGCGGAACTCTACAAACATTTTCTCAATGTCGCCGTTTTTGTGTTTCATCAATTTCTTGTCATCAAGCAAAACCACTCTGTCATTGCCCAAGCGAGAAATCACATAGTATGCCCTGAATTCCATCGCCTTCATTGAGTTTCTCAAGCGAGCGATTTCTGCCTCTTGCGAATTAAGTCTTTGTTGTGCGGTAATAAGTTGTTGGGATAACTCTGTGGTTTTATTCAAAGAAATGCTTAAAGAATCTTGCAGTTGTGTTTGCTCCTGTAAGATTCTATCTATTACTGCTTTTTCTGCCTTCATTCTGTCCAATTCTTGCTTTGCGCCCTCGAAATTTTTGATGTTTTCGTCTAATTGTTTTCTTCGTATAGTGTTTTTGCTTATTAATTCTTCTAAATATATATTAGTTTTTTCCTTCTGAAACTGTAAAGAATCTAATGTTATATCAGATGTTGAAAACAATTTGTCTATGTTATAGCTAACTGCTATGGTAATCACAAGAATAGCAATTACTACAACAGCAACTTTTTGATACTTTTTTATTTGTTGGAAAATCGTTAGTGTTTGAGGAATAAATGTTTTTGTAGTTGCGATTTTTTCTTGCTTTTCTTCCACTTCTTTGGCAAGTCTTTCTTTTTCTACTTACGTTATAACGGAATTGATATATACTTGTAAACGTTCAGAATAATCATAACCATATTTTCCCCCAACAAATTCTTGCCTTAGCTGATTTATCTGAGGTGTTTTTACTTCGTATTCATCTATTTTCTCAAAAAAATAGGCAATTCTATTTTCTTGAATCAAGTTTATTAGCTCTTTTGCCTGCGCTTTGGTGAGCATGGTTCATTTTCAGGTTTTCAGAAAAGCAAATATAATTTTTAACATTCAGAAAGACAAAATGTTTGGTGAAAAATTTGAAATGTTTGGATTGAAGATGAAGGTAAATCTATTCCTTTACAAAAATAAGTAAAAAGTATGAGTTTGGCACAGGAGGAAGAATCAATAAATCTTATGTTTACAAACTTACTGATACAAACTTTAAACTTGTACCTAAAAAGATTCAAGGATGAGCCTTGAACCAGTAAAAAAATAACTTGCTATTGCAGTACGAGTGCTGCATTTTCATTTTTCATCTTGTCAATTACGTTTTCACTGGTATAATAGCTACTAAGTTCTTCACTATCAAATGTTTTAAAAGTTTTTTTGAACCACCTAAACAACTTTTCTGCGGCTTTCAAAAATTCCTCATTGTGATTTTCCCACTCTTGCTTGTCATTTAAAAACTTAGGATTGTAGTACATTCTACCTCTGACAAAAGATTTTTGGAGGGGCTTGTAAGCTCCTGATACGATTTCTATGATAGGCGAGCGGAGGTTTATAAATTCTCTTTCTTGCGTTATCGTTAAGTGAAGTTGTGCTGTTTGATTTTTCAACACTAAATAACGGGTCAAGCTAATATTTGGAATAGGTTTAATGGTATCTGTCATGATGATTTGCTCATTTTTCAGAGTAGGCAGAACTATTTGAAAATCAAATGCTAATATTTGTTTTTCTAACATATCTATGTCCTGATTAGACAAGTAAAAAATGACTTGCTTTCCCATTGGTTATCGTATTTTCTTTTTTTTCTTATAATCGTAAAACTCCACCTTCTTTTTAGTTGCCTTTTCTATATCGTCAATTGCTTCTTGTTCTCTCTCAATAGGCATATCATTTTGGTCTGATAGCCCTACTTGTACCAGCTTTACTAACTCAACCTCTTCATCTTGGTCAATTGTTCCACCAATATCCAAAAATCGTAATATTTTTTTTCCTTTGGGCGTTGCCACAGGAAATTCCCTTGTGGCTGTAATTACTTTTCCTGAATTTTCATCAACGGTTTGATGAATAGCATTAAGCAATTCTTCAATATAACTATCATGTGCTTGACTTCCCTTTTTTCCATTGGGATTATTTATTTTGGGCATACAATCTGGATTGGAGATGAAGGTAAATTTTTGATTTATGGCAAAAATAAGCAAAAGGAGTGGAGAGTGCAAGGTTTTGAGGAAAAAAGATGTGAAATGTGGGAAAATACATTATCATGTAATCAACTGATTTTCAATAGATTAAATAATATTACAAATCATTCCCCAAAAGAACCCAAATCATCAGCCATATTATAAATAAAAT
>JALOMS010000314.1 GCA_025455345.1 Thermoflexibacter sp.
CGTAGCAGGAATAAGGTAGCGTTCGTACAAGTCTGTGCGCGAGTAGAGTACGAATTGGGGCATAAGTATCAGCAAGACAAATAAAAAAATAGGGATTAACTCTTGGAATACATGGGTCAATCTATTTTTTGCTTTGGGAAATTCATCTGAAATTGCAAAAAGAAGTATTGCTACAAATACAATTAATAAAATATGTATTTGATTGAAAGTCAGTATTTTATTAATCATATATAACAAAATTGTATTTCTAAAAGCACTATCCGAATTGGCATCGGTAGCATTAAAAATAGTGCTTTGAGCGTTAGTTTGGATACTAATCACATATATTTCTGCCAAAACGCAGATAATCAAGACTATAATGGAGATAAGGTTGAGTTTAATCGCTACTTTCCAGTCTATTTTATTGATAGACAATGATTTTTCCACCCAAATTTTCCAAAAAATCAAGGCAGGTATCAATAGGATAAACGATTCTTTGCTCAAGGAAGCAAGTAGGGTTGAAACAATGAAAATAAAAGAATATAAGCGATTTTGATGACTGACTGTGGCTAATAATATAGACAAAGAGGCGAATAACATTCCTAATGTTTCTGCTGTTCCTAACCTCCACCATACCGCCGTTTGCTCCCCAAAAAAAGCAAATAAAGGGAAAAGCAAAGCCTCAAAAAAAGAAAAACCAATCTTTCGCAGTGCGTGGTACAAGAAAAAACTACTGATTACTCCTAAAAAACAGAAATAAATCGCCCAAGCACTTGCATTTACTCCTAAAACATACGTCATCAATATCCTGTGAGGGTAATACAAGGGGCGAAAACGCGTAAGCATATCTGTATAAACTTGTTCTGAAATAAGCGAAAAAACAGACTGCTTTTTGAGCAAATCATTAAAAAGTATGATTTCATGGTCATCTGTCAAGTGAAATCCAGCTTGGAGTATGCCTGTGATATAAAATACGCCTATCCAAATGCTAAAAAAAACAATTAAAACAAGCCATTTTTCTAATTTATGAGGAGATGAGCTAAAAAATATATTTTCAAGTAGTTTCATTTTCAGTATTTTTTGACAAGAATTAAAAGTTTTCTGACAATTTTTGTAATAAAAATCGCAAATTATCCTTACAGAAAGGAAAAATTTAGCATTTTTAATCCATTATGCAATATTATTAGATTAAAAAAATAATATCTATGCTTACATTAGATAATTTTGAGGAACAAATCAATAAGGAAATACTTCAAAGAGGAAGAAGCTATTTCCATAATCAAGCCGTAATTAGTTTAGAGGAAATCAATGATAATCAGTGGGAAGCAGAGGTAGAGGGTTCGGAAGTTTATACGGTAGAGGTTTTTCTTCGAGACAAGGAGATTATCAACTATTCTTGCAACTGCCCCTATGATGAAAAAAATCCACGTCGCTCAGCATTATTAGAAGAACTTAATAAAATCAAATAATTATGGTTTCAGGAATTGCTTTGTTGGTTATCATTCTCTTGGCAGTGGTGCTAATCGTACTTGCTGTCTCGGTTTTCAAATTGCATCCTTTTTTGGCTTTACTTGGCGCAATATTTTTTACAGGTTTAGCCGTTGGAGTTCCTTTAAAACATATATTGGACTCAATAACGCAAGGATTTGGCAATCTTTTAGGAGGTATAGGTCTGGTCGTAGTCTTGGGCAGTATTATTGGTGTGATTTTGGAAAAGACTGGAGCGGCTATCCAAATTGCCAATCTTGTCATCGGCTTGGTAGGCAAACAAAGACCATTGTTGGCAATGGGGTTTATAGGAACAGTCGTTGGTATTCCTGTATTTTGCGATTCTGGCTTTATTATTCTGTCAGGTTTGGCAAAGGCATTGGCACAAAAAACAGGGAGAAAATTTGCCGAATTAGCTTTAGGATTAGCGGGTGGACTTTATACTACTCACGTTTTAGTACCGCCAACCCCAGGTCCTTTGGCTTGTGCGGGGAATTTGGGGCTGGCAAATCACTTAGGAGAAGTTATTTTATGGGGATTAGTGATAAGTATCCCCTCTACTTTGGTAGGTATTTTTTTTGCTGGGCGTTTCGTAAGCAAACTCATTAGCCAAGAAGACATAACAGAAGAAAAAAAAACGCTGGAATCGCAACAGCAACTTCCAACTTTGCCCTCCCCATTCTTAGCTCTTTTGCCCATATTTTTACCTATTTTATTGATTTCTATTGCTTCCTTTATTAGCTTGACTTCTGTACCTGAGCAAGTCAAATCATGGATTCAATTTTTGGGTAGTCCATTGATTGCCTTATGTTTAGCCTTGCTTACTTCTTTTTTCCTTATCAAAGATACAGATAAAAAAAAGCAAATGGATTTTATGAATTTAGGCATTACCCAAGCGGGTTCTATTCTCATTTTGACAGGTTTAGGAGGTGCATTTGGAGCATTGCTCAAAGCAACACCCATAGAACCTATGCTCAGAGAATGGTTAGTGGGTAATAGCCTTCATGGAGCGGTAGTATTATTGGTCGCATATCTGATAGCGGCACTGTTAAAAACAGCTCAAGGCTCATCGACCTCTGCCTTAGTAATTACCTCTTCTATGCTTGCTCCTTTATTGCTCACAGTAGGCTTTGACAAACCTTCTGAGGTCGCACTTTTGGTCATGGCAATAGGCGGGGGTGCAATGACTGTATCCCATGCCAATGATTCGTACTTTTGGGTAGTTTCCCAATTTGGGCATCTCCAACTCAAAGAGGCTTATAAGAGCCTGACAATAATGACTTTAGTACAGGGAATCAGTGTATTGATTACTACTATGCTATTTTTCTTATTTGTCCAATAAGACTTAGTAGGCTGGTACTTATCCCAAGAGTGTTGATGAAAAGGCATAATCTTTCTAAAAAAGGTTATATCTTTGGAGATTGTCTTAAGGATTTGTAAAAAATAGATATAAAAGTCAAATTATTTGAATAATATGGAAAAATCTCCTTCAGAAGAAATTTATATCACTTTGATTCAGACAGACTTATATTGGGAAGATATTGCCGCAAATCTGGCTATGCTCGAAGAGAAAATTTGGCAAATAGGAAAAGCAACAGATTTGGTCGTATTACCTGAAATGTTTAATACTGGTTTTACCATGAATGTCAAGCAGTTGGCTGAACCGATGAATCTGACTACTTTCAAATGGCTCAGGCAACAAGCCAAGCAAACTAATGCAGTTATTACTGGGAGTTTTATTGTCAAAGAAAAAGAGCATTATTACAATCGCCTCCTGTGGATGTGTCCAGATGGCTCTTTTACCTATTATGACAAAAGGCATTTGTTCAGAATGGCGAAGGAGCATGATTATTATTATGGAGGTAATAAACTGCAAATCAATGAATTAAAAGGTTGGAAATTTTGTCCGCTTATCTGCTACGATTTGAGATTTCCTGTATGGAGTAGGAATACTCCTCCTTTGAAGTATGACTGCTTGATGTATGTAGCTAACTGGCCTCAAGCAAGAAGTTTGGCTTGGAATACTTTGCTAAGGGCAAGGGCGATAGAAAATCTTTCCTATTGCATAGGTGTCAATCGAGTAGGAGTAGATGGAAAGGGGATAAGCTATGCGGGGGAGTCTGCGGCGATAGATTTTAGAGGGAATGAATTATATTATCAGAAAGATGTACCAAGTATAGAAACTATTTGTCTAAAATATGCTGATTTAGAGCAATTTAGGCAAAATTTTCCTGCATACTTGGATGCAGATAAATTTGATTTGAAGATGGAATAGCCATCATTTTGCCAATTCTATGCTTGCCATCAATTACTCTCGCTACTCGTTCATTCCCAAATATTTTTTCACCTTTTCCAAGCTATTGTCGTACTGCGTATTTCCCAATAACTCGTTGGGAATCTTCATTTTTGTCGGATTTGCCCAATTCTTATTCCCCAAAATAAGATTTTTGAGCAAGGGCAAATGTCTGATAAAATCTAAGGATAGGATAGGATTCTCCGCAATATCTAAGGATTCCAACTGACTAAACTCACTCAGCCTGTCCATATCATCAATGTCATTGTAGGAAATATAGAGAGAAATAATTTCAGTACATTCCCTCAAAAAATCTATGGAAGTGAGTTGATTTTGCGCTAAAAATACACGCCTAATTTTAGGTACTTGATGAAGTGTAATCTTTTTAAGACGGTTTTTTTCGCACGTCAATGAGTAAAGTTCTGAAAATCCCTCTAAATGAAGCTCTTGCAGTAAGTTTTGGCTCAGATAAAGACTACTTAATGCGGGCAGATTTTGAGGATTTAGCTCTAATTTTAGTATATCGCAAGAGGAAAGCAGTATAGATTTTAAATTGGGAAGATACTGTAAATCAAGTATTTCTAAATCACAATTGCTAATAATCAATTCCTGCAAATGAGATAAATCTCCCAAGCGCAGAACAGAGAGTGGATTGTAGTCAATGATTATTTTTTCTAAGGAAGGAAAGTTGTAAAGTTCAAGTTTTTTTAATCTATTTTCTCTGATTTCCAATGCTTTAAGAGATGGCAAACCTTCTAAATGCAGGCTCTCCAAGCGGTTTCGATTTAAGTTCAGTTCGGTAAGCGAAGGCAACTGCCGCAAGGAACAATGCTGTAATCGATTTTGGCTGATTAGGAACGTAGTCAATGCTGGGAAGTGCGCTAAATCAATGGTTTTCAGTCTATTATTTTTTACATTGAGAAAGTTTAGCCTATCCAAATCTTTGAGAGATATTTCTTTCAAATGATTTTCTTCTAAGTTAAGGTATTCCAGTTTAGAGAGGTTTTTCAAATGTATTTCGGAGAGGTAATTGTTCTGTAAGTCTAAGTATTTCAGATTTTTAAGCCTGCTGATTTTATGAGAAAGCACTTTCAACTTGGGTGTTATTGCTAATTCGTCAGGGTCAGTACTTGGTTCTGCATAAAATCCAGCCCAATGTTCGGGAGTAGCTTTTTCTTTGGGACTATGACTGATGATTAGCATTTCAAGTTGCTGTTGTTCAAAGACTTCTGCGGGAATTTCCTCCACACCTTCTTTGCTCAAATCAAGAACTGTATTCATTTTCTATAAGGTTTTACTTTGATTATTTTTTATGTATGCTTTTGCTTCTTGGATACAGTTTCGCCAATATCCTTTTTCCAATAAAACGGAAGCAGGCAAAGGCATTTGCGGGTGGGCGGACAACGCAAGCGAAGCAAGCGCAGGGAGCGCACCCACGAAAGACAAATCGCTGACTGGATTGTTGTTTAAATTGAGATAAGTGATACTATTACAATTTTCAAGGTGTAAGCTATTGATTTTATTGCTTGTAAGTACCAAGTTAGTAAGTCGCGGTAAATTTTTGAGAGGAATTTCTTTGATGCGGCTGTTCATTGCACTTACCACTTTTAGCCAATCCATATTTGCCATGTCCAAACATTCAAAGCGGTTACTATCTAATAGCAACTCTTTGATATTCTTAATTTTATACCACTCAAAGGAAGAAAAGCGATTACCTATCAACTCTAAGCGAGAGAGGGCAGGAAGTTCATCACTATTTATACTTTCTAAGCAGTTTCTCCCCAAACCTAAATACGCTAATGCAGGCAGATTGGATAGATGCAAAGAAGTCAGTTGATTCTCTGCCAACATTGCATAAGTAAGGTTAGGCAGGTTGGAAAGGTGTACCATTTCTAAACTACACTCACGCGCTTGCAAGTTTTCTAAATTTTCTAAGTCATTTAAAATCAATATTTTTAGTGCTTTACATTTTGAGAGTGTTAAATTTCCCAGTTCGGGAAGGTTTGCCAATTTTACGTCTTGCAAGAGGGTATTTTCTTGGACATCAAGGTATCGCAAATTAGCAAAATTTTCTAAATGCAATTTTCGTAACTGATTGCTTGTCAAATATAAAACCTGCAAATAAGGTAGATTTTCCAGCACAATAGTTTCTAAAAGATTTTGTTTCACCTCTAATTCACACAAATTAGGCAAATCTTTGATAGTCAGGATTTTTAACTGATTTTCGTTCAAGTCCAATTCGCTG
>JALOMS010000315.1 GCA_025455345.1 Thermoflexibacter sp.
ATATTGCCATTACTGTGATAGACCAAGAGGAAAAAACACTTACTTATGCAGGTGCAAAAAATCCAATTTTGTATATCCAAAATAATGAAATGCAGTTAATTAGAGGAGATAAGATGCCCATTGGTGGTGAACAAAGAGAAATGAGCCGCATTTTTACCAAACATACCATTTCCATTGATGTACCGACAACTTTCTATTTGTTTTCCGATGGCTATCAAGACCAATTTGGCGGTAAGAACAACAAAAAGTTTTCCAGCGCACAGATGCGCGACCTGATTTTCAAAATCCGCAAAGAAGATATGCAAGAACAGAAATTGATTTTGAAATACTCCATAGAAAAATGGATAGAAGACGGCATGGAAAACCAATTAGACGATATTTTGGTGGTAGGCGTAAGGTTATAAATCATTTAGTTTGCAAAAGTCTAAGACACTTCTTATTATTGTCGATTAATTAAAAAAATGAGTAACTTTATATTTTTGATTTAACTACTAATAAAAATGAAAAACAAAGGTTTAAAAATATTATTCTTACTGCTTATGAGCGTAATAATAATTCAAGGATGTAAAAAAGATGAAGCAAATCCTCAAGATACTGCCAGAGATAATATTTCTCGTACATGGAGAGTTGACCCTGCTTCTATCACTCTCAATGGTATCCCTATTTCTACACTCTTGGCTCAAGTCCCCGCAGCCGCAAGACCTGATTTCACAAGATTGCGTATGACAATTGACAGAGCAGGTACTTATAAAGTAGAAGGTGTAGATTTGGCAGGGGTTGCCCCGATGGGAACTTGGGCTTTTGATGGCTCTCGTACAGACCGCATTATCTTAAATCCGGGAAATATAGGTACAGATATTACTAACTTGACAAGTACCACCATGACCATTAATTATCCTTTCCCTACGGCAGGGACTATCTATGCCATGTTGGGTGCAACTGCCTCTGTAAGAGCTAATTTAGTTTCTCCATAAAGAACTTGTTTTGCTATTTTGAAACTGATATTAAAAGTTGAACACCTGACAAAGAATCTCAATTCCTTAGTCAGGTGTTATTTTTTTTGAATACTTGAAAATAAATCTATTGGGTTTTAGGCAGGCTACAAAGAAAAAGAAAAAATCTCCTTTTCAAATAACACTTTGCTTTTTGTATGAATTCATCTCATTTTCCCTATCTTTGCAACTTACTTTAATTATAAATTACTAATTGATAATGAATAATTACCAATAATCGCATTATCTAAAAATTAGTAATTCGTAATTGCCAATTCGTAATTATCATTATGAAGTACAAAGAATACAAACAGACGATTAGCCAACTCGGTACGCAAGTCAATCAAGACATCTTGGCGTTTTGGAAAGCAAACAAGGTTTTTGAACAGTCCATCACAAGTAGGGAAGGGAAGCCTACTTTCACCTTTTACGAAGGTCCCCCTTCTGCCAATGGTACACCAGGGATTCACCACGTCATGGCGCGAACTATCAAGGATATTTTTTGCCGTTACCAAACCCTCAAAGGCAAGCAAGTGAAGCGCAAAGGCGGTTGGGATACGCATGGACTGCCCATAGAACTGCAAGTGGAGAAGGAACTGGGCATTACCAAAGAGGACATTGGCAAGAAAATTAGTGTGGCTGACTACAACAAAAAATGTAGGGAAACGGTGATGAAGTACAAAGACCAATGGGACAACCTCACCGAACTCATGGGCTATTGGGTTGATTTGGATAATCCATACATTACATTTGAAAATAATTACATAGAATCTTGTTGGTGGTTGCTTAAACAACTGTACAACAAGGGCTTACTCTACGAAGGATATACCATTCAGCCGTACTCACCTGCGGCAGGAACAGGGCTGAGTTCGCACGAACTTAACCAACCTGGAACGTATAGAATGGTGAAAGATACCACGATTATCGCCCAGTTCAAGATAAAAGGAACACAAAACGATTATTTCTTGGCTTGGACGACTACGCCTTGGACTTTGCCCGCTAACTCCGCGCTCGCAGTAGGCAAGGACATAGACTATGTGAAAGTAAAAACGCATAACCAATATACCAATCAACCTGTGAATGTCATCATGGCTAAATCCTTGATGAACAAGGTATTGGGCAATAAATATGTAAATCGCAACGATACAGAAGAAGAGAAATTTGCAGGGAAAATCCCTTTTGTGGTTGCAGAAGAAATGAAAGGGCAGGAGTTATTAGGAATTGCGTATGAGCAGTTGATTCCTTTTGCACAACCACTTGAAAATGAGGAAAATGCCTTCAAAGTAATTGCAGGGGACTTCGTAACTACGGAGGACGGTACAGGTATCGTGCATATTTCGCCTACTTTTGGGGCAGATGACTTCCGCGCCGCCAAAGACGCAGGAGTGCCTCCTATCATGGTGCTTGATGAAGACGGAAAAGAAATGCCTTTGGTGGACAAGCAAGGGCGATTTGTGAAAACAGTCAAAGAAAAGTTTGATGAATTTTTTGACAATAGCGAACTGAAAAATAAGTATTTCAAGCCTACTTACATCAAGCCCGAATACGAAGAAGCAGAAAGCCAAAAAGAAGGCTATATGATTTCTGATGTGCTGATTTCCATTATGTTGAAAGAACAAAATAGGGCTTTCAAAGTAGAAAAATATGAACATACGTATCCACACTGTTGGAGAACGGACAAGCCTGTGTTGTACTATCCTTTGGAATCTTGGTTTATCAAAACTACTGCCCTGAAAGACCGTTTGGTTGCCCTGAATAATACCATCAATTGGAAGCCAGAAAGCACAGGAACAGGTCGCTTTGGGAATTGGTTAGAAAATTTGGTGGATTGGAACTTGTCCAGAAGTAGGTTTTGGGGAACGCCTCTGCCTGTGTGGAAATCAGAAGACGGCAAGAAGGAAGTTTGCATTGGGTCAATCGCAGAACTTATCAAAGCTGGTTTCTTGACCAAGGAAAAAGCAAATGAATACTTTGATTTTGAGAAGGTTAAAGTTGTCAGTGGGGACACTGACAACGGCAGTGAGGACACGAACAACGGCAGTAAGGGAGTTGTTATTCCTATGTCTTCCACAGGGCTTTACATTTCCCTACTCGAAATCCAACAATATGTACCTGATTTAGCACAAAAATTAGACTTACACAAACCTTTTGCTGATGATGTTTTACTCATTCAAGAGGGCATTATCCTCAAAAGAGTTTCTGACCTGATAGACGTTTGGTTTGATTCAGGCGCAATGCCTTATGCACAGTGGCATTATCCGTTTGAAAATCAAGATATTTTCAAAGCAAACTATCCTGCTGATTATATTTCTGAGGGGGTCGACCAGACGCGAGGTTGGTTCTTTACCCTCCATGCAATTGCGGGTTTGGTATTTGACAATGTTGCTTTCAAAAATGTGGTTTCCACAGGTTTGGTTTTAGACAAAGACGGAGAAAAAATGTCCAAGCGCAAAGGAAATGTGATTAATCCTTTTGAGGCGATAGAAAAGGAAATGTGATTAATCCTTTTGAGGCGATAGAAAAATATGGGGTGGACGCAATTCGCTGGTACATGGTGGAGAATTCTGACCCTTGGGACAACTTGAAGTTCAACTTGGGCGGCGTAGAAGAACTCCAACGCAAGTTTTTCTCTACTTTACAGAATACGTATAATTTCTTCGCTATGTACGCCAATGTGGACGGCTACGAAATAGACGAGTTCAACGTCATGCCTTACGAACAAAGGTCGACTTTGGATAGATGGATTATTTCTGTGTTGCAAAATTTGATAGAAACGGTGGATAGTGCTTATGCAGATTATGACGTAACCAAGGCGGTGCGTGCTATCCAAGATTTTGTATGTGACCAACTTTCTAACTGGTATGTCAGACTTTCGCGTAAACGTTTTTGGATTGGTGAAATGACTGCGGACAAGCAAGCGGCTTACCAGACCTTGCATGAGTGTTTGTTGGTTACGGCGCAACTCATGTCGCCTGTGGCACCTTTCTTTGCAGAGTGGTTGTATAAAAACATGACTGACGGTATCAGAGAAAAAGCAAAGGCAAAAAATACGCCCCTCCAATACGATTCTGTGCATTTGACTTATTTTACTACATCAAGTAAAAATTTGATTGACAAGGACTTAGAGCAATCTATGACTTTGGCGCAAAGCGTTTGCTCTTTGGTTCACTCTATTCGCAAGGACAAAAAACTAAAAGTGCGTCAGCCTTTGCAAAAAATCTTAGTGCCTGTCTTAGATGAAGCAACCAAGGCACAAATCGAGGCGGTCAAAGACTTGATAAAGACCGAAGTAAACATCAAAGAAATTACCTATATTTCTGATGATTCTGGCATTTTGACCAAAAAAATCAAACCTAATTTTAGAGAATTAGGCAAGATTTACGGCAAGCAAATGCAAGCGATTGCCGCAGAAATTACCAAAATGAGCCAAGCAGACATCAACCAACTGGAAAAAGAGGGCGAGTTTGTTGTCCATGCAAGCGGAACAGCCAATAAACTCACTTTGAAAGATGTGGAGATTTCTTCCGAAGACATTGCAGGTTGGTCAGTGGCAAAAGACGGCAACATTACCGTAGCTTTGGACATCACCGTAACCGAAGAACTGCGCGAGGAAGGCATTGCCCGCGACTTGGTGAATCGTATCCAGAACATACGCAAGGACAAGGGCTTAGAGGTGCAAGACAAAATCAAGGTCTTTATCCAAGAGGGCGACAAGGCAGTAGATATGGCAATTCGCAAACACGCCGCCTACATCAGTGGAGAAACCCAAGCCACTGTGTTGGAAATTCTCCCACAAGTAGCGCAAGGCGAGGAATTAGAAATAGACGACTGGAAGGTGAGGCTGGAAGTGGCGGTGAATTAGGATTTTGTATCTAATGTTAAATTTTTGAAAGTTTGACGAGGTTATGAGGCTTTGTCAAACTTTTTTAATAGATTTTTTAAAATAAAAAATTGATATTTTTAATGGAAAAACAAGTTTATCATCTTTCGCAAGAGGGTATCAAGAAGAATAAGCAACTAATTATCAAGTCTTTTGCTATCACATTTTCAATTGTGATAGCAATGTTTACTTATTCATTTTGGAATGTGGATTTTAGAGAACAAGAAAATTGGCTCACTGGGTTTATGTTTTTTTTGAGTATAATGATGATTACTACAACTATCTATGGTATGCAAAAACGCATAGAAATAATGAATTCATTTACCATTGAAATAGAAGAAGATAGTATAACCAGAAAACAAAAAGATACACCTGAAATTACTATTTATAACAAGAATATTGAATCTATCCAAAATAAAGAAGGCAAGGGCTTACTTATTAAGACAAATGAAAAAGACATGATTTACATTCCTGCGGCTATCGAGGGATATCAGTATATTTATAATCATGCTATAACACTGAAAAGTATAGAACCTTTAAAAAGTCCAGAATTTCTAAACATAAAATTTATATTATCTATTTTAAGTGGAATCTGTACTATTGCTTTATTTTTTGATATAAATACTTATTTGAGAGGTATTTGTGCTGTGATTGCTTTGCTTGGAATGATTTATAATTTTATCTTGATTCGCGAAAGCAAGCACTTAGATAAAAATGTCAAAAGGGTTTCTTGGCTAATGCTTTTCTTATTATTTCCAATTATTGGAAGTTTACTTACCGTTTTCGATATTGGTGGCATAAACTCTGCAAATACAGTAAGTAAGTAAGTATATAGCTTCTGCTAAAACAAAATCTAATGAAGGGAATTATGACTCAGCATTAGTAGATATAAATAAGGCAATTGCATTAACACCTAAGAATGACTTATTATTTTTTAGCAGAGCAGAAATTTTAATGCAAAAAGGGGACTACAAACAGGCAATTGTAGATTTTGACTATCTTTTAGAAAGACCAAATATTGGAAGAACCTACTATTACCACGATTGCTTGGAGCAGAGAGGTTATGCACATTATAGTCTTCACCAATACGATTTGGCTCTCAATGATTTGAATGAATTGATTGCAGTGGATAAAAATAATGCGCTTGCTTATATTTACAAGGCATTTGTGAAAGAAGCATTGGAAGAATATGAGGAGGCATTGATAAATTATGACATTGCATTAGGCATGGAAAATAAATATGCTACCTGGTATGGTTATAAGGCAGAATTATTATACGAACTTAATAGAAGTGAAGAAGCGTGCCAATTGTGGCAAAAACAAATTGCATTAGGAGATAGTACCGTAATTGATTCTTTGAAGCATTGTAAAATACAGGCTGTGACTGGCAAGTAAAGTTGTAAATAGCAGTGCAGTAGGAGAAAAATTATAAAAGGAAAGGAGCAAACTTTTGGAACGAGGTATAGTTCTAAGGTTTGCTTGTTTGAAACTAAATTTCAAATAACATCTTTATAAAAATATGAAATCATTTTTAGTAATTTTAGCATTAATCATTTTTTCATTTACCTGTGCCACAGCACAAACACCTAAAAAAGCAGTAAAAAAATTAGGTGAGAATCCTGTTTTTGTCTTGGATAGTGTTGAAATAGACAATTCAGTTATCCAAGCAACTGACCCTAAAAGTATAGCTTCTGTAACTATGTATTATGATGATGAAGCAATACAACTATTTGGAGATAGGGGAAAAGATGGTGCTGTATTTATTGAAACTAAAAAATTTGCAGTAAAGAGATATACAGCTTTTTTTAGGAAGCATTCTCCTCAATATGATAGTTTAATATTTAATAATATAGAAGATAGTAAATTTCAATATATTCTAAATGACAGAGTTCTTACAGAAAATTTTGAAGGAGACCTTGCTATCATAGATTCTGAAATTTTTATAGACTTAAAAATTATTTCTAAGAAAGAGCTAAATGAAAAATATAAAGAAATAGATAGCAAAAAAGAAATGGGGATTTTGATACGGTCTAAAATTCCTCCTCATCTTTATAAAGGTAAAAAGAAGTTTTAGATACTTTTACCTACTTTAATAAATTGAAATTGTCATGAATGAATAACAAGAAACCTATATTTTTTAAATCAGTATTTGGATTAGCATTTGTAATATTGCTAAGTATAATGATTATTTTGAGAGGTAATAAAGATAAAAACTCTTTCTATCAAATCACAGGTATAATTGCTTCATTGGAAAAAAGCACTACTTTACAAACAAATCTAAGACATGAAGGGAAATATAGATACATTCAATTGAGAAATAGTGATAGAATTTTTGAGATTTTTATTGGTAAAGACATAGGTGATTTCAAGCCAAAATTTGAAAGAATTGATAATTTGAGTGTTGGTGATGAAATTACGATTTATTATGATGATAACTTTAAAACTACTGATAGTCAAATAAATAGGCTTGTTCAGCTTATTGAGAAAAATAACCAATCATACTTTGAAAGGGGTAATTGGGATATTATCTTAGGAATTTTATTGCTCTCTTTTTGTATTTGTGGTATTTTAGTTTTGTGGTTTTTTAAGATAAAAGGTAAAATCATTTGAAAATGGATATTTTTCCAGAACAATACGAGTTAATATGGCTTTTTGAAAGTGAGCCTCAACTCTCTGATAATGATGATAGTATTTCTATTTATTATAAACCTTTTACTTATCAACTTACAAGAAATAATTTTTCTATATGTTGTACTTTTTTACTTTCTTATGGTGATTTAGATTTACTTATTTCTCATGAAGGTAATACGATTGTTGATTTACATTTAACAAGTGCAATCGCTATTAGGGTAAGAAAAGATAATGGTAAAGAGCTTTTGGAAGTAGATTTCAGGCATGAAACCACTATGAAAACACTTTATTTATACCTAAAACCACATATTTATGTAAGTTGGTGCATGGAGTATTAAAATAATTGTAAGGTAATGATTTATACAACCTTAGAACCTTTTAATTTCTCAAAATAAGTTTCTAATCCTCTCATAAGGTCTAAGAAAATCTCTTATTTTTGTTTATTCTAAAACAAAAATACAGATAAAAAAATATTGGCGTTTATGGAATAACCAATTTTTGAACTTAACAACTACAATTTTAGGTTCTTATTTCATTGAAAAAGAATAGGTTAGATAGAAAATTATAGAAAAAGGAATACCAAATAATCCCTTCCAAAGCAAGTGGGAGATTGATAGCATGCCCGATTTTGAAGATGACTATATTCATGCAGAAGGAGAAGCACACATTGTCGTTAATACAGAAAATACTGGTGAATTTCACTTTGGCTACGTCAGTGGCTACTTGCGAGGCGAATACATAGAAAAAGAAGGCAAAAAAACATTCAGGTTTGATTGGCAAGGCAGTGGTGAAATGGACGAAGCGCACGGAACAGGCTTTATGATTCTTTCCAAAAAAGAAGACAAAATCAAAGGGAAAATCAAATTTGCTTTTGGGGATACCTATCAGTTTGAGGCGAAGAAAAGTGAGTAGGTAAGAAGCAACCGCTATCCAATACCTCAATAATAATTTGATTGAGGGCAAAAATGATTAACTTTGCTAAAAAGAAGAAAAATTGATTGTAGTTCATGCGAATACCTAAGATACAAATGAAAGTTGTTTCATTAAACTTTATATTTAAACTATTATTGTTATTTTCTTGTCAAAGCAATAGTCCTGATAATCAAGAAACTACAAAGCCTGTCAATATTACATTTTCTGCCTCCTCAAACATGATTCTATCAGATACCATTACCAAGCATTTTTTGCCACCAAGTATTGACTATCAGGATTTTGAAGAAAAACAATTTCGATTTCCCTTTCTTTTACTCCCGAACAGGTGATGAAAACTATTTTTGGCAAAAATTATTTTTATGTGTTAAATGACCCTGATACTATCAAGACTGCACTTTGGAAAAATCGAAATTTTCCTTTAAAATCAATTCCAGATACATATAGTGAAGAAAAATTCTTTTTCCCAGATTCTTCTCTTACTTATGATACTCGATATTTGAAAGATACTATTTGGACAAATAGTGAAGGCAAAAAATACGCTTTGATAAGTTTTTCTACTTCGCCTATTGAGTACGCAGATTTGGCTTTGGTAGGACGGTTTAGCTGTGCCTTTTTAGGCGTAGCTTTATTTGAACAAAAAGCAGATAGTTTCCAACTGATAGATAAGAATTTAGGTATAGGTTGTTATGGTGCATACTCTCATGCGCCCTTGCCAAGTTTAGTAAAAATTGGTGCAAAAAAATATTCCTTACTAATAGAACAAGTTAATGGTGGTGCTGGGGGACCCTATTACGGAGTTATGTTTCTACACTCTTTGGATAAAAGAAATCAACTGCTATTCTCTGAAAGTCTAACAAGCCGAACAATGGGTGTGGGTTCGTCTTTGCATAGCAAAATAGTTTTTGACTCTCTTTCAAATAAAGAGATGTATGATTTCAAACTCATCACAAAGGGAGAGTTGATGAGAGATAGCTTT
>JALOMS010000316.1 GCA_025455345.1 Thermoflexibacter sp.
GTTTGATTTATTTCTTTGATTACGTCATTGATGATAGCTCCATGTTTGGAAGAGCGCACTTGAAATTGTACATCTTTTTCTCCTTTTACTTTGATGGATTCTCCTCTGATAGTCAGCTCAACCCACTTGCCATCTTGCCAAACTTGACTGGCATTGTCAGGGTTAATTTTCTCTCTATAAAAGTCTATGTCATCATTTTCAAACATTGTAAGTCCCCACCCCGCCTCTTTGGTATGCCCAATAATGCCGAAGGGGAAGCCCGCCAAAAAATTTCCATAAAAACTCATATTGGGGTATTCTAAATGCGCCTCGAACCACACCGCAGGTTGGGAATAGCCGATATGAGCATCATTCGAGAACAAGGGTTTCCCTGACTTAGACTTTGTGCCACTGAGTATCCAGCTATTGCTTCCCTGTAAGAGTGGAATAGGTATCATCTCCGTAACTTGGGTAGCAAGAGCCGCTATTTGTGTCATACCGTCATTTTCTCCACACAGATTTCTTTTTGATAACTTAGGAGCAGTCAGAGAGTCTGGTAGAGCTTCCTGCATTACAGGGATTTTCAGTATGGTACTATCAGAGTGTACCAGTAAGTCATTGTAATAATTTTGCCCTAATTTCTCATAAATTTTAGTAATGAGGGGGTCAGTGCGAAATGCTTGTGCAAAACCAAAAGCCATATAAGCAGTAACCAAATAACAATCTTTGGGCGTGAATTTTTGTTTGGGAATACCTAAAACATGAAACTCTAAAGGTGTTTTTCCATGTTCGATGAATTGATTAATTCCATCTAAATAGGCATTAGTGGCTTTTTGATAGGGTTGTGAAGCGTCCTGCATGAATGTAACTTCAGCCTTTTCCGCAAACTGACCAATGCCCAACGTTCGGAACATCTTGTCTATTTCTACAAAATCTTTCCCAAGAATTTCGGAAAGCCTACCTGAGCCTACCCTGCGAATCATCTCCATTTGGAATAGGCGTTCTTGTGCGTGTAGATAGCCAAGCGAGCGATAGGCATCCTCCTCATTTTGAGCATATATATGAGGAATACCATAGTCATCAAATAGCACTTTTACAGAATCCCTTAAGCCACCCAATCGCACTTCACCCTCCATTTGTGGTTTGAGATTGATTAAATAAAAATACGAGGAAATACCTATTAATAAGATGAAAATCAATACAGAGGTAATTATTTTGAATCTTATTTTCTTCATTTTCTGAACTTTTAGTGAAAAACTGCACATTTTTATATTCTGAATGTCAAAGCAAACAAATATACATTTATTTTTGTTGAATTACTTATCACTCTGTTAATTAAAAAAATTAATTTGGGTAAAATGCTGTTTTTTTAGCAAAAAAAACAGTTAATTGCATAAAATTTGACCTTGAATTTATTACCTTGCTTCCATTAAAATGCTATTTTGCTATGATAAACAAGATTTTAAGAAATCTATTTCTTCTATTTGCTACAATACTATACATTATTGGAGATGCTTTTGGTCAGGGTAGTGACCCTATCCCTCCTGGGGAAATTCCTTTAGATGGTGGAATTTTGGGCTTATTAGTAGCTGGTGCGCTTTATGGCGCAAAAAAAATCTATGACCAAAAGAAAAAAGATTAACTCTTGTTTTGACTGATGAAAATTAATCCCGCATTGCGTTTTTTTGTATTACTCATCGGCATATATCTTTCTATTTATTTTATACATCAGTGGTACATCTTGCCTTACGGTAAAGTAGATGACTTTTTGAATCATCTGCTTGGTTGGGCGAGCGAAAAAACACTCCAATTGTTTGGAGCAGATGCTTATTTGAAAATAGTCTCCCAAGAGCCTATTCCTCAGCATTTCTTATATTTACAAAAGCAAGCTGTGGTATTCATAGGTTCTGCGTGTAATGGTTTTTTGTTGTACGTGTTATACACTTGTTTTATTATGTTGAGTACAGGCAAGTGGCTTCACAAGTTCTTGTTTGTCATTATGGGAATTGCTGTGATATTTATACTGAATGTGATTCGAGTGATTATTTTATTGTATCTGCTTACGATTGACCGCGAACTGTTCGATATTAATCATCATTTTGTCTTTAATTTCATCGTCTATGGATTTATATTTCTCCTTTGGAAATATTGGTTTGACAAACAAGTACCTCAAACAGCCCAGTAATTTTTTTAGTAAATATAATCTATACTACTGCACTCTCTGATAGTTGTATTGTGCCGAGATTGGCATCTATGCTTGCATTTATTCCTATTGGGATGGTAAATTTGTGGGAAATATGCCCTATCATCGCCCCAGAAAAGGCTGGTTTTTTCAAGGGTCGGATATGGTCTTCCCATACGTCTTCTAAGGTCAATGACCCATACGAATATTCTCCCGAACTTGGGTAACATTCTGTACATTTTCCAAAAACAAAACCTTTGATTTTTTCTAATATACCACTAAGTTTGAGATGGGTTATCATTCTGTCCATGCTATATGGAGCTTCATCAACATCTTCGCAAAAGAACACCGCATCTGTCCAATCAGGCAAATAGTTAGACCCAATCAAGTGGCACAGCACCGTAAGATTTCCACCCAATAGTCTTCCAGTAGCCATGCCTTCGTAAAGTGTATTTATTCTATCCTTGACTACGGTCAGATTATCGCCTATGATACTTGGATTTTTAAATAGTGTAGCTTCTGCTTTCATGAGTACACTTTTAAAATAATCGACGGTAAAGGTATTCCAAGTAGCCGCTCCCTCTGGACCATGAAAAGTAACAAGCCCCGTTTGGCTATGAATCCCAAGTAATAAGGCTGTAATATCAGAATATCCAATAATGACTTTAGGGTTTTGGCGAATAAGGTCGTAATCCAAGTAGGGCAATAAGCGAGCGCACCCCCAACCACCGTGCATACATACTATCCCACTGATAGAGGTATCTTTAAAAAAATCATTGATGTCAGCCGCTCGTTCTGCATCTCTTCCCGCCAAGTACCCATACCTTTCCCAGATATGTTTGCCAAACTTAACTTTAAGACCTAATGCTTCCATAGACTCAACTAATATTTTGACTTTTTCCTTACTATAAGCAGGAGCGGCGGGACAAACCAATCCTATTGTATCCCCTACTTTGAGGCGAGCAGGTTTAATAATTGTTTTATTTTTCAGATAAGGAGCTAATCCAACTAAAGGAGTGCCTCCTAAGGTTTTGAGAAAATTTCTTCTTTGCATTGGAAAGATTAAATAAATTGAAATAGGCTTTATGAATTAGTTGTATAATATATCCTAATTTTCTGTCCTGTCAATTTGAAGACTTAAAATAGCAAATTAATATAAACTTTGGCAATAATCTAAAAAATTTTGTCAAAGTCAATTCAATGAAAGAGAATAAGTAAAAAAATAAGAAAAATTGAGTTTCTTCAGTTTTTTTTATGCACTAAACCTTTTCCAAGCATAAGTAACAATGCCCAATACGACCAGCAAAGCAACGGCAATGGGCAAAACGGAAGAAGATTCTGTTTCTACCACTTCCTTTTTAATAGTTTCTTCTTGTGTAGCCTTCTCTTCATCTCCTCTGAATGGAGATGGAGGAATATTTTTCACTTTATTTGCCTTTACTTTTTTGTAATAAACTTGGTCAAATTTTGCATCTGGATTGATACCTTGGGCTATCCACTTCATTTCATTATTCCTGATTTCATTGTAAAACTGATTCCCCTCTGCTATCCCTTTTTCCAAAGAGGCAATGACATTCTGCTCATATTCTTTTTTCATTTGCTCATTACCACCGTCATATTCTTGCACTACACAAAGAGTGTTCCATGCCTTTTTCAAATAAATTTGCTTCGCAGTACTACTTTTTGCCTCTTTGCTTGCTTTTACATAAGCCCTTACTGCCAAGTGCCTTGCAGGGGCATAATCATCTCTCTTTTTTATTTCCTTTGAAGGCACAGAAATCAGCAAATCTCCCAACACTTCCAAAAGTACGGGGGAATCATAGTTTCCAAACTTCATCATGCCTTGTACGCCATTGAGTGCTTTCTCAAATTCTTTATAAGGCAAATCTCGTTCTTTTTGTTTGCGAGTTGCATTGTATTTTTCTAATAACAGTGCATAGAAATTAGGACATTGATTCCCAAATCCATAACAATCACATAAACTATCATTCACAGGCAATTCTATCTTCCCGTTTGGGAACTTTTGTAAAATGTATTCTACCACGTATTGCTGATATACTTCGCGCCCAAAATGTGCATTAGGATTGATTTGGATTGCTTTTTTGATGTATTTTAGTCCTTCTGCAAACTGTCCGTCATGGATATAAAAAGTACCTAAATTGGCATAAGTTTCATACAAATTGGGTTGGATAGAATCTTTTGAAAACATGAGTTGGATTGCCTTTTTGTCATTGTGCAGTTTGGAATAGGCAACGGCAAGGTCATCATACAGGCGCACACTATCAGGCGATTGCTTTATTCTCCTCTCTCTGTCTTGCACGCGCCACTGATAAAACTCTGGCGAATGTCTTAGGAATTTCCCAATGATAAGTTCGTAAGTATCAGGAAATTCCTGACGCTCCATCTCTATCGTATCCTTGTCCCAAAGGCAGGAAAGGCTTACCAAAGCGGCAAAGCACAAGGCAGTGATTACGTATTTTGATTGCATATTTTTCATAAGAAAACGCTCTATTTTTTTACAGGGGCTGGAAAACAGGATTTTCTAAAATCATTTCCAATGCTTTCTCCTTAGTAACAAACTCGCCAACCAAATGCCATTTTCCTGTATGGCGGAAATAGGAAAAATGGAAAGTGTCTTCTCCCTTGTATTCTAACTTTATAAAAGATGAATCAAAACTACTTCTTATCGCATGAGGTGATTCTGAGGCAAATTTTTGGCAAAAATAGAAAGCATTCCGATTCCACTTTGTATAAATATCTACACAATAATTATAGCTTTTATCTGGATTGGCAGGGATAAATACTTCTTTGAATTTCTCAATCAAAGGAGTAAAAAATCTGCCAAGTCTTTTTTTACTTCTTCTGAGAGATTTATTTTTTCTTGTTTCGGAGAATAAATCCACATTTTTTGAGGCTTCTTTTTCTTTTTCATCTTACTTTTCTTAAAATGCTAAATTTATAAGGTGGAAAGATACTTGCTAATATTTTCTGTAAAATATTCATTTGATAATGAGTGAATTAAAACTTGTTTCCTTATGACCGCCCCCAATTTTTGCTCAAAAGCGTAATGAGCCTATTTATTACTCGCTTTATATCTTTCGTCAAAGTGCTTTTCTATATCAAACTCATTGTTAAAGAGTTGAGTAAGCATTTCTTTGAAAGAAGTTGGCATTGCTTTTACCATTGGTCTTGCATCATGAATAATAGAAAAGACTTTTAAATGCTTATCTACCGCAAAGCAATTTCCGTCTTCTAAATCATAGAATTCAAAATAGGTTTTTCCGTTCATTTCAGTTTCTATCAAGTCATTATAATTTAGCTTACTTTTTATTTCATCTTCTAAATTATCATAAAATTCATCTACTTTACTCTTTGGAAACCCAAAGTCTGATTTCATAATATCCTGATTATTAATATTTTTCAAATCAAACTCATCAAGTCTATAATCAGAATTAGTAATTTTTAGCCCTACTACAAAACCATTTTGCACAAGTATTTCTACTTCTTCAAAACGCCTATTTTTGATAGAAAATAATTGTAATCCTGAAATTTTAAAATCTTCTCCACGTTTATTTAATTTAGCAATCCTTTTTCCGCCATAAGACTTAGATACAAATTTATAATTTGGAAAAAGTTTCCAATCAGAAAACCCCTGAAAATAACCAATCTTGGACTTTTCTTTCACTTCCCTGAAATTATCAGGCAAAGAATCAACTATTGCAAGAAACAATTGACTTCCTTCTTTTCTTAAAATGCTAAATTTATAAGGTGGAAAGATACTTGCTAATATTTTCTGTAAAATATTCATTTGATAATGAGTGAATTAAAACTTA
>JALOMS010000317.1 GCA_025455345.1 Thermoflexibacter sp.
ACATTATTAACGGAAAAATATGTAATTTTGTAACATTATATGATAAGTTTATTCACTATGATTAGATAGTTATGAAGGTCGCAGTATCAAAAGACAAACTCAATACAAAAATAGAACTTTTTATAATTATCTAAAAAATAACAACTTAAAGAATAGCGAAAAGTTATACAATGGAAGAAACAACAAGGCAAAAAAAATTTGCACGTCTTATCCAAAAAGAGTTGAGCAATGTTTTTCAGAAGGAAGCAAGAGAATACGCAGGAAATAGCTTACTTACGATTACGACTGTAAGAACAAGTGTGGACTTGTCTTTGGCAAAAATATATGTAAGCTTTTTTCCCAAGGATAAGCAAGAGGAAAAATTGGAAAAGTTACAAAGTGGTAAATATAACATTAAGAAATTATTGGGGGATAGGATTCGCAAAGAGGTGAGAATTATTCCTGATATTGTATTTTTCTTAGATGATACTTTTGATGAGGCAGAGAAAATCAATACACTCATTGATTCTTTGGACATTCCAGAAACCTCAGAAGAAGACGAATAGTTAAGTTTTATGATGACTTACCATGATTAGTTTTTTCAAAATCAATGACCCTCTAAGATTAATTGGCGTATTTGTACTTTTTGTACTGATACGCCTGATATTTTTTTTCCAACAACCGCCTTTGCTCATTCCTGAGTTGAACTGGCTAATCATCGGAGAAAAATTAGACCAAGGAGGGATTATGTATGTAGATGTTTGGGATAGTATTGCTCCTCTTTCTGCCCTTACTTATTGGGTTTTGCACAAGTTAGTGGGTAACTCCATCGTAGTATATCATATTTTAGCCATGGCATTGGTCTTTTTGCAAGCCGCTTTTTTTAACTATGTGTTGTTACGGAAAAATCTCTATAACGAGAAGAATTATCTACCTGCTCTTTTTTATGTACTTTTTGCGTGTAGTACATTTGATATACTCATACTCTCTCCCGCACTCATGTCTTTGACTTTTTTGCTATTAGTCATCAGAAATATTTTATCTTTGAATGATGATGCCTTTGACAATGAGATATTTAAAACAGGAATATATCTTGGCATTGCCATATTGATTTACCTCCCAAATTTTATATTTTTAGTATTTATTGCCATTGGATTTGCGCTGTTTCGCACGGCTTCTGCGCGTCAATATTTACTTTTCATCTACGGAATCAGTTTTATCTTTAGTTTTTTTGTTATTTATTACTTTTGGATTGGAAAGGCAAACTATTTTTTTCAAAATTATTTAATAACTATTTTTGACCTAAATTGGTCTTCTTTTCTTTCATGGCAGACTATTTTGTTTGTCCTATTTTTTCCTATTTTCTTTCTTACAATTGCTTTACTAAGGGTATTTAACGAAACTGCTTTTATCAACTTTCAGAGCAATACCCAATTACTCATGTTGATTTGGTTTGCACTTTCAATATTGACTAATTTATTTGCTCCTTCTTTTGCTACTTATCAGCTTATTCTGATTGCGCCTATGTTTAGCTTTTTTGTAACCTATTTCTTTTTGCTGTATAAAAAGAAATTTGCCAAAGAAATCTTGTTTTTGATTGCCTTGTTGAGTATGAGTATTTCGGGTTATTGGAGTTGTTTCCCTATCAATCCCCTAAGTAAATACATAGATTATGAGAGTATTAAGGTAAATAAACCCAAGGCATTTGAGGTTAATGCAAAAAAAATCTTAGTCTTGGGCAATAATATTTCTTATTATCTTGGGAATCAATTAGCAACACCTTATTTGAATTGGGAATTATCTCAAGCCCACTTTGCAAATTTGGAGTATTACTCAGGCATGATTGCTGTATATGAAAATTTTCAGAAAGATTTGCCAGAAATCATTGTAGATGAGGCAAATATGGGGGAGTTAGTCTTTGGTAAGATTCCTATTTTACAAAAATCTTATATTAAGCAAGGAAATTTATATCTCTTGAAACAAGAGGCTCGTAAGTAATATGCAATATTTGAAAAACTATATCAATGGGGAGTTAGTCGCTCCTTTATCGGGTCAATACATTGATAATGTGAATCCTGCAACGGGAGAGGTGTATGCACTTATTCCTGATTCTGATGAGCAAGATTTGGCTTTGGCAGTAGAAGCGGCTAAAAGTGCATTTCCCTCTTGGGCTAATACCTCCGCAGAGGAGCGTTCTAAAATACTGCTCCGCATTGCCTCTTTGATAGATAGCAATGCGGATAGATTGGCTTTGGCTGAATCAATAGACAACGGCAAGCCTGTTCATTTAGCCAAAGTGATGGACATACCCAGAGCGTCTGCAAATTTTCATTTTTATGGAACGGCGATTTTACATGAATATTCCGAATCACATTTTACTACTCCTATCGCCATTAATTACACCTTGCGAAAGCCGATAGGCATAGTCGGTTGTATCTCCCCTTGGAATCTGCCTTTATACCTATTTACTTGGAAAATAGCTCCAGCATTAGCGGTAGGGAACTGTGTGATTGCAAAACCTTCAGAAATAACACCTATGACTGCTTATTTGCTTTCCGAACTGTGCATAGAAGCGGGATTGCCCAAAGGCGTTCTTAACTTGGTGCATGGCTATGGTCATAAGATAGGTCAGTCCATTGCCGAAAATCATGAAATACAAGCTATTTCATTTACTGGAGGTACAGCTACGGGTAAGAAAATTGCTTTGGCTGGCGCACCTCTATTCAAAAAGATTTCTTTAGAATTAGGGGGAAAGAATCCTAACATCATTTTTGCAGATGCAAATTTTGAAGCCGCACTCACTACCTCTATTCGCTCATCTTTTGCGAATCAAGGACAAATCTGTCTTTGTGGCTCTCGTATTCTAATCCAACAAAGTATTTATGAGAGATTTAGAGATGAATTTGTAAAAAAAGTAGCTACCCTGCAAGTAGGAGACCCTCTAAATGTTTCCTCAGATTTAGGCGCAGTAGTTTCTAAACAACATCAAGAAAAGGTCTTGGACTATATTAAGTTGGCACAAGAAGAAGGAGGAAAAATACTTGTAGGAGGCAATAAAGTAATTTTGGAAGGACGTTGTGAAAATGGTTTTTTTGTAGCACCTACTGTTATTGAGGGATTGTCAGCGTATTGCCGTACTAACCAAGAGGAAATATTTGGTCCCGTAGTTTCGTTGATTCCTTTTGAAGATGAGCAAGAGGCGATAGCATTAGCCAACTGCACCCCCTACGGTTTGGCGGCAATGATTTGGACAGAAAACTTGCCTACCGCTCATAGAGTAGCTCATCAGCTACAAAGTGGTATTATTTGGATAAACTGCTGGTTATTAAGAGATTTAAGGACTCCTTTTGGCGGAATGAAAAACTCAGGACTGGGACGAGAGGGTGGTTTTGAAGCATTGCGATTTTTTACTGAGGAGAAAAATATTTGTATTAAATTATGAAAAGAAAAGTTCTGATAGTAGATGAAATGCACCCATCTTTGCTCTCTATGCTCACAGAAATTGGTTTTTACCCTGATTATCAGCCTAAAATCAGTAGAGAGCAAGTATTAGCCGTGATAGCAGAGTATGAAGGGATTATCGTACGAAGTAAACTCAAGATAGATAGTGGATTTTTAGAAAAAGCTACTCAACTCTGTTTTATTGCACGTGCGGGAGCTGGTTTAGACCAAATAAATATAGAAGAAACCTCAAAATGCAATATTACCCTACTCAATGCACCTGAAGGTAATAGAGATGCCGTTGGCGAACATTGTATAGGAATGTTGCTTTGTCTTTTTAACAAAATCCATTTGGCAGATAGACAAGTCAAAGAGTGGGTTTGGGACAGAGAAGGGAATCGTGGCATAGAGTTGATGGGAAAAACTGTGGGGATTCTCGGCTATGGGAATATGGGAAAAGCTTTTGCTCAAAGATTGGCTGGATTTAGATGTAGGATATTAGCAAATGATATAGATGAAAGCACTATCAATGACGAGTTTGTCATCAAAGCCTCCTTAGCACAAATACAAGCCGAAGCAGATATTTTTAGCCTACATATTCCCCTTACAGCACAAAATAAGCAGGTGTTTACCTCTGATTTTTTTGCTCATTTCCAAAAAGATATTTTCTTGCTAAATACAGCAAGAGGAGAATTGATTGATTTAGAGCTAATTAAACAAAATATTCAATCAAAGAAATTTAAAGGAGCTTGTTTAGATGTTTTAGAAAACGAGAAACTCGCTACCATGACTGTCCCACAAAAAGAGGCTTTTACTTACTTGCAAAATTGTGATAATGTGATATTCACACCTCACGTAGCGGGGTGGACAGAAGAATCTTATGTAAGAATAAATGAAGTATTAGTAGAAAAAATCAAGAAAATTTATGCTTCTAAAATCAATTGTTCTTGATAGTAATTCTCCAAATCTACTAAGTGAATAGTGGCTAATAGTTGCTCTTCTAAGATGTCAGCCCATGCCCTTATGTACATCACTACATGGTCGCGCCTGTTATGTTGCAAATAACGGAATTCTGAAGGTAGGCGAGTGAGGATAGACCTATCTGATAGCTTCTCCAAATTTTTTAAATCACTGAGCGTAAGCCCCATTTCTGTCATTTTTGTAATTAATAAATCCATGGGTTGGTTGCTGATAGGGCAGTAAGCGTCTGTCTGCTCAGACCAATCTCCCTGTCGATTACGCATGGCATATTCGTGAATTTCAGTCTTTGTAAGTTGGCTAATTTCCTGTGCCAAATTCCCACAGTTACAACTTCCCATGTGTCCCCATTGGTAGGGTGCGCCTTGTTCCAATCTTTTAGCAGTCCGTCTTAATGCCGCAATTAATTCTAAATTAGGAGTTGCCATAGTACAAAAAAGTAAAATGTATGATGATAAAATAAAATTATACGAAAAGAACAAGTTGATACAAGAGGTTGTTTCTGAAATCACAGATATTTTATCAAACTTTTTTTATTTCATCACTCTCTTTGACTATCAAGCCTTTCAATCCTTGCAAAGAGAGTTTGACCATCGCTTGACCGATTTGTTCGGCTTTGATAGCGCGATATTTGGGGGGAATAAGCCAGTTCAGATAAGCACTTAGTATAATTGCCGTTTTCTCTCCCGCTCTATCTTCCTTTCTATCGCCTAACAAAAGAGAGGGTTGCAAAACAATAAGTGTTTCAAAATTTAATGCTTTCAAATCCCTTTCTAACTCGCCTTTTACGCGCGAATAGAAAAACAAAGACTTTACGTCTGCGCCTAAGGCAGAAACCAAAACAAAAGTATGTGCGCCCTGTTGTTTGCCCAAGCGCGCAAACTGTAAGGGGTAATGATAATCTATCTGCTTAAATTTTTCTTTTGTTCCTACTTTTTTGATAGTAGTACCCAAACAGCAAAAAATAACATCTGCCGTCATCTCCTCCTTGTATAGTTCTAAGTTATCAAAATCTATAATAAGTTGGTGTAATTTATGATGAGATATAGCAATATTTTTTCTCAAAGGGGTGATTACCTTGTCGTATTGATTACTTGCTAACAAGGCTTGCAAGCAATAACTACCTGTCAATCCGCTTGCGCCTAACAAAAGTGCTGTCATTATTTTCTTGTTTGGTTATTCATCATGTCCCGCTCCTAATAACTCTCTTAAGTCATAGATGAGATTGTCCCAAAGCTCTTTTAAGTCCTCATCATTGTTCATTTCAGAATAATCAATAATCTTTAAAAAAGTGGTATCCATCATTTCACTATGCGAAAGTTTGAACTCCAAATAAGTAGGGTCATCTTCATCTTCTTGATTTTGAGGCATAAAAATGTACTTAATATGACTATTGGTGCGAGCCGAAACCAATTTGGCAGGATGACTCTGCCCGTCCCAAATGATGTCAAGTGTCTTGTCTGCTAAGGTTTTTACTTCCTCGGCAAACCATTCTGCCAGTCCATTCGCAGTAGAGAGATATGGATATATCATCTTTACACTTGCATGAATTTCGTACTCTATAACAAATTTGTGCTTACTACTCATACC
>JALOMS010000318.1 GCA_025455345.1 Thermoflexibacter sp.
ACTACATAGATATGAATTTCTATTTCCCCATATCTATAAGTGCTTACATCTGTTACTTGTTCTTGGAGTAGGTTTTGCAAGTTTTGATATTTTTTTGCTACGGCTAATTCTTCTTCTCCGTACCAGTTCTCTTCCTTGATATGGTTTTTTAATAATTTTTCCAATGTAATTTCCTGAGCATTTTTTACTTCAAAGGGAAGTTGATTGAGGGCTTCTTGCTTATTTTTTCCTAAATAGACCACCTTCCATGGATACTCTGATTCACTAATAAAAAGTAAATCTTTGGTAAGTGTCTGCAAATAGGATAGATATAGTTGGGAAGTAATGTCCATATTTATTCACTAATGAGAGATTTGTTCAAAAGAAGCAATTGATAAAAAAATAACGACTATGCTAAATTTTGATGTATGGCATAGTCGTTTGGTTCAAAATCTTAATTCAAAGATGAAAGGACACTTTTGATAGCCTCGAAGTTAGGGAGATTTCCCGCCGAGTCTAAGACTTCAGCATAACGAATGACACCGTCTTTGTCAATGACAAAGGCAGACCGCTTAGAAACTCCTTTCATGCCTAACACAAATTCTTCATAAAAAGCATCATAGCTCTTAGATGTTTCTTTGTTAAAATCAGAAAGTAAAGGAAAATTCAAGTGTTGGTCTTCTTTAAACTTTGCCAAAGTAAAAGGCGAATCTACTGAAATAGCCAGAACTTCGGCATTTAATCCACTGTAATAGGCTATATCATCTCGCATACTACAAAGCTCTGCTGTACAGACGCTTGTAAATGCCATTGGAAAGAATAGTATGATTACATTTTTTCCTTTGTAATCATTAAGATTCATTTCTTTTTTATCAGAGCTAAATAGCTTGAAATCAGGTGCTTTATCGCCAATTTTTAACATAATCAGTGTATATTTTTAAAAGATAGTTATAAAAAAGAGCTTTTTGCGCCATATACTTTTAATCTATGAAAGCTAAAATTTATATGGCTTATTTTTTAACTAAATCAGTAGAGAATTGTTTACTTTTTACTTGTTTTTCAAAGCATTTACCATTGTTTCTCCTATCAATGCTGGCGACTCTACTACGTGCAAACCACATTCTTTCATAATTTTCATCTTTGCAGAGGCGGTATCTGCCGCTCCACCAATGATTGCACCTGCGTGTCCCATTCTTCTCCCCGGAGGAGCTGTTTGCCCTGCAATGAATCCTACTACGGGCTTAGTTCCATTTTCTTTTATCCAATAGGCGGCTTCTGCTTCCATGCTACCGCCGATTTCGCCAATCATAATGATTCCCTCTGTTGCTGGGTCAGCCATGAGTAGCTTTACGGCTTCTAAGGTAGTAGTCCCAATGATAGGGTCGCCACCAATACCTATACAGGTAGATTGTCCCAAACCTGCTTTGGTAATTTGGTCGACGGCTTCGTAAGTAAGTGTACCAGAGCGCGATACTATCCCGATTGAGCCTTTTTTATGAATAAATCCGGGCATAATACCTACCTTTGCCTCTTCGGGAGTAATGACTCCTGGGCAGTTAGGACCTATCAAAGTAACTTGCTTATTTTTAAGATAATTTTTTACCATCATCATGTCTTTGACAGGGATGCCTTCAGTAATACAAATAATGACTTTGATGCCAGCATCTGCCGCCTCCATGATAGCGTCTGCCGCAAATGCTGGAGGAACAAAAATGATAGAAACATCAGCATTGGTTTGTTTGACTGCTTCTGCCACAGTATTGAACACGGGACGCTCTAAGTGCATCTGACCACCCTTGTTAGGAGTAATCCCGCCCACCACATTCGTTCCGTATTCTATCATTTGTTGGGCATGAAATGTGCCTTCAGACCCTGTAAATCCTTGCACAATAATTCTTGAATTTTTATTAACTAAAACACTCATTGTCTTATATTTATGATTTTATTAGAATAAGTAAGCTACCATTATCAGATTCGCTTTTACAAAAATAGATTTTTACACTACAAATCCTCAAAACTAATCTGAAAATATTTTGTAATCAAAAGAATATCGCAAGGGGAATAATATTAAACTGTTACACCGTGTAAGTTATAAATTTCTGCTAACTTTTCTATGGTATAATCTATCTCTTCTTTGGTATTGTACTTACTAAATGAGAATCGTACATTGGCACGGTTAGGGTCTGCGTGAATAGCTCTTAGTACGTGAGAACCTACGTCAGACCCGCTTGAGCAGGCACTACCACCCGAAGCAGAAATTTTATGAATGTCCAAATTGAACAATAGCATATCATTGTCAGGTGAAGGAGGAAGGCTGACATTCAATACGGTATAAAGGCTTTGGTCTAAATTAGCTGACGCTCCATTGAAATAAATATCTTCAAAAGTTTCTTTTAACCGCTCAATCATATAGCTTTTAACACTAAGAATATGATTTTTATGTGCTTCCATTTCTTTACAGGCTATTTCTAAGGCTTTGGCTAATCCAATAATGCCATAGACATTTTCTGTACCTCCCCTCATATTTCGTTCTTGCGCTCCGCCCGTAATCAATGGGTGTATTTTAGCGTCGTTTTTAATATAAATAAAACCAATTCCTTTGGGTCCGTGAAACTTATGAGCGGCGGCATTGATGCTATGGACTTTCACTTTTTGTAAATCAATAGGAAAATGCCCAACTGTTTGTACAGTATCAGAGTGAAAATAAGCGTCAAACTCTGCACATAAATTTCCAACTGCTTCAATATCAAGGATATTTCCGATTTCATTATTGGCGTGCATGAGAGATACCAAAGAGCGTGGGTTCTTTGCCAATAATTCTCTCAAGTGTTCTAAATCTACATTGCCTTTATGGTCTAATCTGACATGAGATACTTTGATGGTGCCATTTTTTTGCAAGTCTGCCAAGGTATGCTCTACGGCGTGGTGTTCGATAGAAGAGCTAATAGCATGAGAAAGATGATAAGTTTGAATCGCGCTACGAATCGCCGTATTGTCGGACTCTGTGCCTCCTGATGTAAAGAAAATCTCTGAAGGTGAGGTATTTAGCAAGGTGGCTATTTTTTTTCTTGCCTGCTCGATACCCGCTTTTACTTTTGTACCATGTCCATGAATAGATGAAGGATTGCCAAAATGTTCGGTCATGTAAGGGAGCATTGCTTCTAATACTTCCTTATCCAAAGGCGTAGTTGCCGCATTGTCTAAATACACTCTCATCGCAGTTATTAAATTATAGGTTATAAAATTTATGAGTTGATAATTAGTTCTTTTCTGTAATTACCTCCTTGATATCCATGATGATTTTTCTTGCCAAAGATTCGGCTGTAACTTGAGATTCTGATTCAGAGTAAATTCTAATAATTGGCTCTGTATTGGATTTCCTTAAATGTACCCATTCTTTCTCAAACTCTATTTTTACTCCATCTGTGGTATTAATTGGTTGTTTTTGATAGCGTTCCTTGATTTTTTCTAAAATCAAATCTACATTAATCTCATTGGTGAGTTCGATTTTATTTTTAGAAATGTGATAGTTAGGATAACTCGACCTCAACATCTTGGTCGATTTCCCTATTTTTGCCAAATATGTCAAGAACAAAGCAATGCCTACTAAGGCATCTCTCCCATAGTGAAGTTCAGGCAAGATAATTCCCCCATTGCCTTCTCCACCAATGACTGCTTGGTGTTCCTTCATGGCAGTAACCACATTGACCTCTCCTACTGCCGCCGCAAAATACTTCCCACCTCTTTTTTCTGTTATGTCCTTTAAGGCTCGTGTAGAAGACAAATTTGATACGGTATTGCCCAATTGGTTTTGGAGTACATAATCCGCCACCGCCACTAAGGTATATTCTTCTCCAAAAGGAGTCCCATCTTCGCATACAAAAGCAAGTCTATCTACATCAGGGTCAACCACTATGCCTAAGTCATAATCTCCATCTTCTATTTCCGAACAAATCAAGTTCAAATGTTCGGGGAGTGGTTCGGGATTATGAGGAAACTGTCCGTTTGGCTCACAAAATAGTTCGTATATTTTTCTTACGCCCAATGCTTTAAGCAAGGCTGGAACAGCAATACCTCCTACGGAATTGACCGCATCTACTACTATGTGAAAATCCCGTTTTTCAATCGCTTGTTTATCTACCAAAGGCAGACTCAATATTGCATCAATGTGTTTTTGTAAATAGGTGTCATCTCTCCTATATTTGCCCAATGCTCCTACTTTAGCAAACTCAAAATCTTCTTTATCAGCTATTTGCAAAATCCTTTCTCCATCTTCTGCGCTAATAAATTCTCCTTTGTGATTGACAAATTTGAGTGCATTCCACTGAACAGGGTTGTGACTTGCACTAATAATGATGCCACCTCCAGCATTTTCTAATTCTACGGCTATTTCTACAGTTGGGGTGGTTGCTAAATCTAAATCTATAACATCTATACCTAATCCTTGTAATGTGCCAGCAACAAGGCTACTCACCATTTCCCCTGACTGGCGAGCATCTCTACCAATCACCACCTTTTCTATTTTGCTGGTTTGCAAAACCCAAATTCCATAGGCAGAAGTAAATTTGACTATATCGATAGGGGTAAGGGCTTCGCCTACTTTACCCCCAAGAGTACCTCTGATTCCAGAGATAGATTTTATTAAGGACATCTATTGATTAGTTAATGAATGAATTTAGGTATTCAATAAAAGCATATATCTTTTACTTAATTTTCCTAAAAAAAATAGCTTACAAAGGTAATGAAAGAAATTAGGAAGTACAAAAAAAATATTTTTTACCTCTCAATATTACTTCTTTACTTATTTGTAAATATCAGTACACTTTGCTTATTGTTTTTGATTTCTTGCTCATTCATCATCATTTTTCGGAACTTACCCGCATTGTATAAAGGGGCTTGGTCATCATAGTGAGTGCTTAAAAAGTAGCCCGACTGCCCCGTAGGAAGTACACTTTGTGCGTTTTCTATATCAGCAAAATCTATCAATATGCGCTTAGAAGGTCCTGTGGTTACTTGTTGGATTTTGTCCTTAGTAAGCAAGGATTTGGTGTTATTGATGATTTCAGAGCCACCCTCTACCCCAAAAGGTCCCACATTGAACAGATAGTTAAGAGGTTTTTGCCTTCCCAAAGGGTGTACATGCTCTAAAATATGTACCTTGCCCCATTGCCAATCATTGACATCGCTACCTGATTCTTTTTCAAGTTGTTGTATTGCCTTATTAAAGGCTTGGATTAATATTTCTTTGCGGCTTTCTTTGTAGTTTTTGCTACTCAGATTGTCCCACCAAGCGGAATTGGGATTATTAAATATTTTAGGGAGCGTATATAATAGCAAATGCGTTTTTTGTAAGGTATTAAAATCTTCTTCTCCAAGCTCGTCGAGAAATATGCCTTCTGTAATAAAGTACAACCATTTATGATAAATTGTAGGAGCTATTTCTTCTATTTGGTGATTGCCTTTCCATTTTTTTAGTATTTCTATGGCTTGGTGGTTTACTAATTTTAGTTGGGAAGGCTCATTACTTGCTATAATATTAAAAAATAGATTGATATTCTTGCTTGCACTTGCCGAGGTAACATCATTGATTGCTTGTTCTAAAGCTGTCATATCCCATTTTTCTTGCCTACTTTCCAATACTTCTACAATTCTTTTTGCTCTATCATCTGTCAAGTAATAACCGCTATATAATACTCCATTCACACGCTCTGGTTGGTTATTTGCTGAATAGACATAACCTTTGTTTGGGTTGATATTTTGAGGGTTTGCTGAAAAGTCGTAAAAACCGTCGATTTCATCTTTGCCGCTTGCTCCGTCCAATATCAGCATAGAATTGACGTGAGTGGGTCTTTTGGGCAGTTTCGCGGATGCCCACCAAGCTATATCTCCTTGTGTGTTTGCATACATTACATTAACACCTGGAGCCTCTATCATACTGGCGGCTTCTCTCGCCTCATTGGTATTTTTAGCATATTGGAG
>JALOMS010000319.1 GCA_025455345.1 Thermoflexibacter sp.
AGATTTACAGCAAGTCTTTCCCCTCTGGGGGCGCAATGCAATTGAAAGATTTAGATAGGGGCGAAAGAACGCTTTAATTTGCACAATTACTTAAGTAAGCGTATATTTTTATTGTAAAATACACTTTAGCGTGTTTAGTTCATTATCAAATACTTGCACAACCTAAAGGGTATGCTACAGTGTCGATTTAATTTGCTCACTTACTTATTTTCCTTTAGAATCTTTCAAAGACACTGTCAAATTGAATACTAAATTTTCTGGTGTAGAATCAGTATCGACACAGAAATAGCCTTTTCGCTCGAATTGGAACGAATTTCCAACTTTGACATTTTTAAGATTAGATTCTAACTTACAATTTTTTAATGTCTTTAGAGAATTAGGGTTTATAGCAGTAGTATAATCTTCTACTGTTGAGAGGTCTTCTACATTAAACAATCTGTCGTATAACCTTACTTCTGCTTCTATGCTATCTTTCTCACCAACCCAGTGGATTGTTGCCTTGATTTTGGGATTGTTCCCTGCTTGATACTCTGGTTCTGGAATAGCTTGGCAGTGTAGTTCTTCTATTTCTCCCGTACTATTTTTTACTATTTTCTCTAAGCGAATCATGGTAGAGGCATGTTTTAAACGCACTGGTTGTGAAGGACTTAGCCTGAAAAAGTTTTTATCAGGATTTTCTAAGAAATCTTCTCTTTCTATGTAAACCACTTTACTCATTTTTACTTTGCGTGTGCCACTGTTTTCTTGCTCTGGATTGATAATAGCGTCAAATTCTCTTACTTCTTCCTCTCCAAAATTGGTCAAGATTATCTTCAGTGGCTCTAAAACAGCCATAGCTCTCTGGGCATTTTTATTCAAATCTTCTCTAATGCTAAATTCCAAAAGCGCAACATCTATGATTCCATCTCTTTTGGCTACACCTATGCGCTCGGCAAAGTCGCGAATCGCCGCAGGGGTATAACCTCTTCTTCGCAAACCTGAAATAGTAGGCATACGAGGGTCATCCCAACTTCTGACGTGCTTGTTTTGTACTAATTCGAGGAGTTTGCGCTTGCTCATCATGGTATAAGTCAGGTTCAAACGAGCAAATTCTATTTGTTGTGGGTGGTGTATTTCTACTTGGTCTATTAACCAGTCGTACAAAGGTCTGTGTACTTCAAATTCTAAGGTACAAATGGAATGAGTAATTCCTTCGATAGAATCACTGTATCCATGGGCAAAATCATAAGTAGGATAAATACACCATTTATCCCCAGTGCGGTGGTGGTGTGCATGACGAATACGATACAAAATAGGGTCTCGCAAGTGCATATTGGGAGATGCCATGTCTATTTTGGCGCGTAATACGCGCTCGCCGTCTTTGAACTCTCCATTCTTCATGCGAATGAATAAATCCATGTTTTCTTCTACACTCCTATTGCGGTATGGGCTTTCTACACCAGCTTTTGTAGGAGTTCCTCTATTAGCACTTATTTCTTCGGGAGTAAGGTCGCAGATATAGGCTTTGCCTATTTTGATTAGTTGTAAGGCATTGTTATAAATCTGTTCAAAATAATCAGAAGCATAAAACTTATTGTCCCATTGGAAACCGAGCCATCTGACATCAGCTTCTATGGATTCGACATACTCTGTATCTTCGGTAATGGGATTGGTGTCATCAAAACGCAAATTGCACTTTCCATTGTATTTCTGCGCCAATCCAAAATTTAAGCAAATAGACTTTGCATGACCTATGTGCAAATAACCATTAGGTTCTGGAGGAAAACGTGTATGAACGCGTTTATCATTCTTTCCTGTTTTAAGGTCATTTTCTATGATATGCTCAATAAAATTCAGTGATTTTTCTGTATTCGTTTTTTCTTCTATTTTATTCATAATTGCCTATTTTTCAAACCTTTAGTGGGTATTTTCAATGAAGTAACTAAGTAAAATACGCTTTAGCGTGTTTAGCTTCTTATCAAATACTTACACACCCTAAAGGGTATGCTACAGTGTCATTTCAATTTGAATAATTACCTACTTATAAAAAATAATGTACTATTTGAGCTACAAATATAGATGATAGGACAATAAAAAAATAGCAGTAGGTATTATTTCTACTGCTATTTTATATTTATTTATGCTTTTTGAGCAATTAGTACCCTGTATTTTGAGTAAGACTCTTGTTAGTATCTATCTCTCTCTGAGGAATAGGGAATATCAAACGCTCCGAGTTCCAATTAAAGGTAGTATTGACTGCGGTTTTGGTTCTCTTTAAGTCCCATACTTGCTGTCCTTCAAAAGCTAACTCTAACTTTCTCTCTCGCAGAATCGCCGCTAAGGTCAAGTTTGCCAAAGGAGGCAATCCCGCTCTTTGTCTGATGAGGTTAATATCTGCTTGTGGAGTAGCTCCTACTTGAGCATTGAGACGGAAATTAGCTTCTGCACGAGTAAGATACATTTCTGTAATTCTCAAGACGGGAACATCTCCATAGAGGTCTCTGTACTTAGAAGTAAAGGTGTTAGTACCTGTGCGATAGAAGAAATCTCTGCGAATATCTCCAGTTTCATACAAAGCCAAGTGCTTAGTTTGTACACGAACATCACCTCTGCCTTGGAAAGCGGAAGAAGCGTAAAATGTATTCATGCTATTTACACCATCTTGGTCTGTAATAGCAATTCTAAAGATATGTTCTCTGCCATAATCTCCTGCGCTTTCTATAAATGCATCCGCAAAACTTCTTGCTATGGCAAATCTACCAGAAGTAATTACTCTGTTTGCCGCATCGCGTGCTTCAGCGTATCTTCCTTGCGCCAAATATACTCTTGAAAGCATAGCCGCCGCCGCAAACTTATTGGCAAAAATGCCATTGGCATTAGGCATAAGGTTTTCTGCTTTAGTAAGGTCAGCGATGATTTGTGTATAAACTTCAGCCACATTATTTCTTGCCCTATTATCAGCTTCTGTAACTGTTCTGGTAGGGGTCAGCACCAAAGGTACACCTGGGTTGGAGGCATTGTTGCCATCGTCCCAAAACTTAGCATACAATTTTACCAATTCAAAATACAAAGAGCCTCTAATAAAAAGAGCCTCCCCTTCTACTCTACCTCTATCTGCTTGCTCTACTTTGTCCAAAGCCGCCAATATGTTATTGGAGATATTGATAGTTCTATAGGCATTCAACCATACGGCAGATACAGTAGCATTTGTTGTAGTTAATGCTTTTCTCCATAACTCGTCCATATTAGTAAAAGTACCACCAAAGACAAATTCCCTGTCATCTCCTAAAAAATCTCCTGAGAATTGGATTGCTCCTGCATATAAGTTCCCGTTTGACAATCCATCATAAGCACCAGCGAGTGTAACCTTTACTGCTTGGTCATCATTCAAAGCAGTCGTTTCAGATACGCTTTGAGTAGGTTCTACATTTAGTCTTTCACCGCAAGCAAAAGAAAGAAGGGCTAATGCGATGAAAAAGAAACCTATTTTTATATTTTTTATCATAGTTTTAAATCATTTTAAGAATTAAGTAAATAAAACCTTCAGTTTTAGAAACCAATGTTTACACCAAAAGTAATAGTACGTGCCTGAGGTGCTGAATAAAAATCATACCCTTGAGCAATATTAGTAACTATATCATCAGCATTTACTTCTGGGTCCCAGCCTTTGTATTTGGTAAAAGTCAATAAGTTTTGACCAGTAACAAATATACGAGCAGAATTCATCTTTACTTTGCTCAAAATAGACTTTGGCAAGTTGTAAGACAAAGATACGTTTCTTAGGCGAACAAAACCAGCATCATAGATGAAGCGGCTGGAGGGTTGCGCTCCGTTATTGAAAAATAAGCGCGCCTCTGGAATGTCTGTATTGCGGTTTTGAGGAGTCCAAGAATTCAACTGGTCTGTGGTTTGGTTATCTTCAAAGCGACCATTGGCTGAGGAGAAGCGACCTGCACCGTAGAAGTTGATTTTTTGTCCTAATTGAGCATTGAAAAATACACTTAATTCTATGCCTTTGTAACTGAAAGTATTGGTGATACCTCCTGTCCATCGAGGGAGCGGGCTACCAATCACTACGCGTTGTGCCTGAGCATAACGGTTAGTTGTGGTGCGGTCAAGAGAACCATCTGGCAGAGTCGTATTTCTATACCAAAGAGCATCTCCATTCTCTGGATCCACGCCAGCATATTCTGCGGTAAAGAAAGTAGCTATGGGCTGTCCTTCTACTGCACGACTCATGTTGTTCAAGCCACCTTCTATAATTTGACCATTTAAGTTAGTGATTTTGTTGATATTGAGTGCCATATTGAAGCTGGTTCTCCACTTGAAATCACCCACAAAATTATCAGAGTTGACGACAAATTCTACCCCTTTGTTTTCCATCGCACCAACGTTTCTTACTTGAGTAGCAAAACCCGTAGTACCAGGTACGTTTACGTTTAATAATAAACCCGTAGTATTTTTTTGATAATAGTCAATTTCACCACTAATACGGTCATTCAAAATACCAAAATCTATACCCACATCCCACTGGTCAGTCGTTTCCCAACTTAAGTTAGGGTTGCCCAATTGGGTAGGAGCTTGTCCGGGATTTCCTGCATAAGGCGCACCAGCGAATAAGCCAAGTTGGGGGAAGTTACCAATCTCCGCATTACCTGTACGACCATAACTTGCTCTTAATTTTAAGAAAGTAATATAACTATTGTTTTTCAAGAAATTTTCTTCTGTCAAAATCCAACCTACAGATGCCGCAGGGAAGAAACCATATTGGCTTTCTTTACCAAAACGGCTTGAGCCATCTACGCGTGTGCTAATTCCTAACAAATAACGGTCTTTGAACTTGTAGTTTGCTCTTAAGAAGTAAGAAAGAAAGCGAAAGTTAGTTTCAGTAGAGCTACCATCTGTCTTACGTGCCGCACTTGCAACCATTCTGTATGCGTCAGAAGGGAAGTCGCGACCTTCTATAAAGTTGGTCTTTGTTTGTGATTGTTGGTAAGACATACCACCGATTAGATTCAATCCATGGCTACCAAATACTTTGTCAAAAGTAAAGAAGTTATTGGTATTGTAGTTTTCTACTCTGGTAAACAGATTTTGACCTAAACCAAGTGGCGCACCAAAATTGCGTTGTGTTTTGCTATTGTAATACAATTCCTCTTGTTGGTTCAAAATATCTATACCAAATTCCGAGCGGAAAGAAAGTCCTTTGACAATATCTAACTGACCATAAACTGTACTAATATTTCTATGAACATTGGTATTGTAATAAGCATTCCCAATGTTAATCAGAGGATTATAATACAAAGGTTGGCTAATATCCCCCGGAGGCATACCTACGGGTAGATTGGTTGCTGGGTCTATTTGAGGAGTAATTGTTGGTATAGCTACCATCTGCATAGGGTTATCAAACTGACGGTCGCCAGAGATACGCTTGTTGAAGGTACGAGTGAGTCCCATATTCATTCCCAACTTAAATCTATCAGAAACTTTATGCTCCAAGTTCATACGACCAGACAATCGCTCCAATCCATTGCCAATCAAAATGCCTTTTTGGTCTAATAACTGACCAGAAACATAGAAAGATGTTTTGTCATTTCCACCATTGAAGTTCAAGTCATATTGTTTCATAGGTGCATCTTGGAACGCCAATGCTCCCCAATCTGTATCTGTATTTGTTCCAAGGCTATAAAAATCAATAAACCCTTGCATATAAGCAGTATAAGAATCAGGGTCATTGGTTGGGATTCCATCTATGCGGTCAGAATTTGCCGCCGCCTTTAGAAAATAATCTTTATATTCTGCGGCATTCAAGAAGGGTACGATACGTGTAGGCTTGCTAAATCCGTATTGTGCGCCAAAATTGATGTTAGTTCTGCCAGCTTTACCTCTTTTGGTAGTAACTAATACTACCCCATTAGCGGCACGAGACCCATAAATAGCGGCGGCAGAAGCATCTTTTAATACCTCGATAGA
>JALOMS010000320.1 GCA_025455345.1 Thermoflexibacter sp.
ACTGTCCATTTCTGTTATTTAGAAGCTACAAAATGGGAAATAGGTAGTTTTAAACTACACATTCTTACTTTGGCTGTGGACTATCAAGGAGTAGCTATTCCTATTTATTTTCAAGTTTATGAGCATAAAGAAGTGCTTTCTGAAAAAGAAAAAATCAAATTTTTGAAAGTTGCTTGTTGTTACTTCCCTTTGCAAAAAACTATCATTACTGAAGACCGAGAATTCATAGGTAAAGATTGGTTTGCAGAAATAGATGAATTAGGACTTCATTTTATTTGTAGGGTCAGGCAAGGGATGTTCAAAAATCAGTTGATAGCAGGACGTAGCTATCAAAAATTGCAAGCAAGGGCGGCGTAAAAAGAAAAAAAGCCTCTACCTTAGTTTATAGTGAAGGAAAACACTTTAGGCTATGGACAATTTACAAACAAGCTACTACTACAAGCAAGGAAGAATCCATCTACGTTTTAACCAATGTTCTTGATAAACACCAAATCCCTAATTTATATCGTTTAAAATGGAAAATAGAATTACTTTTTAAACATTTAAAGACGAATGCCGCAATGGAATTGGATACAATTTAGAAGATGTGAAAAGCAAGGATTTAAATAAAATTAGGCTGGGATTATATTCAAACAAAACAATCAATATGTTGTCTTAGAGGCGATTCAACCTGTGAGAATCACTCCTTTGTCAGAATGGATGCGAGGGGAGAATCCTCCCATTACGTAGTCAAAAGACTCAAAAACTCCAATAAAATCTTAAACTCTTTGGCAATAGATAAAATGAAGAAAATAGGGAGAGGTTATATAGGCAAAGATTATGATATTTATTTTGCATGGAGCAATGAAAGATTTTACTGTTCCGAATTAGTTTGGAAGATATACCAACAAGCTATGGGTATAGAACTTGGTACACTCAAATCGTTGAAGGAATTTGACCTAAAGCCAAATGTTGTTAGACAAAAATTAAAAGAACATTATGGAAAAAATATTCCATTAGAAGAAAAAATAATATCGCCAGATGCTATATTTCAATCAGATTTGTTAGAAATTGTTGCGGAACAATAAATTACTTTTACAAAAATCCTTATAAGTCAATGAAAATTAAAAGTTTGTCATTAAAAAACTCCATGCTACTACTTGTAGCTATCACCTTGCTTACCTCCTGTGGTTCTGGTTCTCAAACTACCGAGCAGACCAAGGATAGTACAACTGCTCAAGTCGCAGATAGTTCTTCTGCCCAAGTAGCAGCCAAAGATTATCTCAAAGAAACTAAAGAAGAAAAAGATGCGCGAATGAAATGGTGGAAAGATGCGCGATTTGGAATGTTTATCCATTGGGGGGTATATGCTATGCCTGCTGGCGAACACAAAGGGCAAGTGCTAAAACAAGACCAAATCGGAGAATGGATTATGAGTTCTCTAAAAATTCCTGTGGCAGAATACGAGGAGTATTCCAAGCAGTTTAATCCTACAAAATTTGACGCAAAAGAGTGGGTTCGTATTGCCAAAGACGCTGGTATGAAGTATATCGTTATTACTTCCAAGCACCATGACGGTTTTTGTCTTTGGGACTCCAAAGTCAGCGAATACGACATCATGGATTTTGCACCTTATAAAAAAGACATACTCAAGGCATTGTCTGATGAGTGCAAAGCGCAAGGGGTAACGCTTTGCTTTTATCATTCTATCATGGATTGGCATCACCCTGACGCACAAGCACCTCATTATCCCGACTACAATACCAATCAAAAGAAAAATCCTAATTTTGATAAATATGTAGTCAATTATATGAAACCCCAACTCAAAGAATTGATAGCCAATTATGACCCTGCGGTACTCTGGTTTGATGGGGAGTGGATTCCTGAATGGACAGAAGAACAAGGAAAAGACTTATATAATTTTGTAAGAAGCCAAAAACCCAGTATTTTGATAAATAATCGTGTGGGCAAAGGCAGAAATGGAATGCAGGGAATGAATGAGTATGAGGATGCGGCAGGAGATTTCGGTACACCAGAACAGGAGATTCTTGCTGGCAAATCAGATGTCTTGCCTTGGGAGTCTTGTATGACGTTGAATGACACTTGGGGATTCAAGAAGAACGATAATAAGTGGAAATCAGCAGAAATGCTTGTACACAACTTGGCAGACATCTCTGCCAAAGGTGGCAATTACTTACTCAATATCGGTCCCAAAGCCGATGGGGAAATACCAGCTCCTACTTTAGAGCGTCTTGCTGAAATGGGTAAGTGGCTCAAAGTCAATGGAGAAGCTATTTATGAAACTAAAAGCCTAAAAGAGTATAAAGAGGGCGAAACAATTAGATATACCCAAAGCGCAGATGGCAAATTTGTCTATGCCATTAGCTTAAAATGGGTAGGAAATGCTTTGAATATCAAAAATATAGTACCTAAAGAAGGCTCTGAAATCAAAATGCTTGGGTTAGATACACCTCTCAAGTGGACTTATGATGCTACTAAAGGCTTGAGTATTCAGATTCCAAAAGAATTGCAAGCAGAAAATAAAAGACCTTGCAAATACGCCTATACTTTCAAAATAGAAGGAGCTGAAAAACAATAATTTAGATTCAAACTTTAATCAAAAAACTATCTCGACAGATAACAAATCGGGATAGTTTTTTACTTATAAAAAAGAAGTTATTTTACTCTTTGTTTTCTGTATTTTCTTGAGTAGTTTCTATACGCTCACTTACCTTTCCCTTATTTTTAGTTTTTTTAGCTTTTCGTTTATTAAAAATATTGCCAAAGAAATCCCAAAATTTATTGAAAGAGCGCACATACATGATACTTGCGCCCGTAGTTGCGGAGGTAGTTCCTAAAGTTGCATCAAAAACATTAGAAAAATTACGGCGATACATTTTCATTCTCAATTTGCCGTCTTTGGTTACCAAATATTCTATAGTCCAGTCGCCAATTACACTACTTGCATTTGCCTGATTCTGCATATTGGTAAAGCTACCATCTCTGGTTACCCTCACTCGTCCATTGAGGAAGCTATACGAAAGTCTTAATTGGAAAGTATTTAGTGCATTGGCATCCAATCCATTGAGGTCAATATCTACTTCCAGATTTTCATCTACTTGGGACATCCAATAGCTCAACTGATTGGTCAATAGCTCGCTTACACTCCCTGCCGCAGACTGCCCCAAACCTGCAAAAGCATTAGGGGGGGAGAGCTTTCGGAGTAAAATCAAGCTAAATACTTGACGGTTTAGTTCTGCCTCGTCATTGGCAAGGCGAGTTTTGAAGGCGGCAACATTGTTTGCCAAAGAAATAGACTGCCCTCCTGCAATGATGGTATTAGGATAATCAAAAACATTAATGTCAAACTTGATTTCAGGGCTGAAAAGCTCTCCTTTGAGCAACAAATCTACTTGGACGGGATAACGACGTTTGACCTCGCGGCTATCATTGGTATTGTCGTCCAAAGGCAAAATGGGAGCAAGTGATGCTCTTTGGAGATAAGTAGCTTTGATATTCATCATTCCTTTCAGAGGGTCGCCATTCCAGTTAATCGTACTCCCTGCCGCTATACCAAATTCTTTATTAAATAAGTTTTGAAAAGTAAAATTATAAGAACCTTTGACAATTTCTACACTTCCAAACATTTCAAAATCAGCCTTTGAGTCATATTCCATACTCACTTTCCCTTTGGCATTGCCTCTAATAATATCCCCTGTTTTTCTGTCCAAAATAATTTCCGCGTATGCGTCAGGAGTAATCTCCACATCTAAATCTATCATCAAACGAGATAGGTCTATTTTAGGGTGTGAAGGCTTGAATATCAATTGGGTAGAGTCTTTTTTGCGTTTAGGGCTAAACTCTACATAATTAATAAAGTCCTTTTGCTCTACGGTAGAGTATCCATCAAAAGCCAAATACATTTTTGTCCCTTTTTCGCTTTTGACATCTACATTGATATTGAGGTTTGCGCCTACGCCCCAAATCGCTAATTTTCCAGTACCTATCGCAGTCCCATAATACAGAGATTCGTCCGTAGGTTTTGTGTCTAATAGCTTAAAATTCTTGAAGTTACCTTTGAGGTCTAAGGAAATATCTTGGAAACCTTTGTGGTAAATACTGCCTTCTAAAATACCCAAACTTCTTAGGTCGTCGCGAATCCTAAATCGCTTGAAATAAATTCTATTTTTTTCCAAATATACCCTATCACTAAAGGTATAGCTTGCCCCCAAATAGTTGATTTTGAACTTTCCTCTTCTTATAAAAGCACTTCCTTCTACAATAGGCAATGCAGGAGTTCCTGTGACATGGAGTTCGCCTTTGGCTGTACCACCAAAATCTGAAGCAATACCAGAAAGAAAGGGTTCTAAGATACGAAATTCTATGTCTGCTAATTCTGCTTTGAGGTCTAAAGGGCTTTTTTTGTTTTCAGGCGTATATGTTCCTGTACAAATCAGTGTTTTGATACCGCTTCTTTCTATGCTTGCATTGATGAGCATTGATTTCTTGATATTGTCCCATACACCCGTATTGAGAATATTGCCAATAAGAAAATTATTGATACTGATGTTTTTAATATCAATTTCATTCTCTATTTTTAGTTTATCCGAGCTATAAAGGCTTTGCAAGGTAACAAATCCATTGAGTTCTCCGCCTAATTTGAACCCTGCTACCTCACTTAATACATCAAGCTCCAAATCTTTGACGCTGACGGTAAGTTTTTTGTTTTCATCTTCCGAAATATTGCCATCGATAGAAACATAGTCTTCTCCATTGCTCAGATTGATATTTTGGAAATTGATTTCTTTCCCTTGGATTCGTATTTCGCTATTTTGTGGATTTTGCCAAAGCTCATTGACCAGATGAAATTTGGAAGGCTCAATGCCAATCAAATAAGTTTGATTGGGTAAGAAGTCCAAATATCCTTTTAAGTCCACAGAATTGCTTGTTTCGGATTGATGAACGAAGGTTTTATACCCTAAACGAAAATCTTTTAATTGGGCTTGCAAGCGGAGGCTGTCCAAGTCTATTATCAATTCGTTTTTATCATTCAAAACAAAATCACGATAAGAGTAAAAATTGAAATCGCCTCTTACCCCTGTGCTATCCTGTCTTTTGAATGTATTAAAATCTAATTGGTTAAAATACAATTCATTATTTTCATAAATTAAAGTATCTATTTTACCAGCAAGTGTTAATCCGCTTTCTTCTCCATATTTAAAAATGCCTTTGAGCTTAGTATCTTGCCCTATTTTTGCACTAATCCCAACAAAATCAAAAATAGGATTGACATTTTTTAGATTGAATTCGTAATCTATCTGATATGGTTTTTGCGAAAAAGTAGGAACAGGTACTAATTCCTTCAAACGAGACTTCTTACTTTGTTGTTTTGTTATTAGATTGATACCAAACTTTTGAGAATAATACGCTGTATTTTTTTTAGAATCTCGTTCAAAATGAAGCAGATATTCTCCTATCAATCCACTAATGTGTCCAATGCTTGTGCCTAAATTAAAATCTCCATCGGCAGTAAAATTTACTAAAGAGGAAACCAAGCTAATCCTACGTCGAGTGGGCGAGATGAGCTTGTCTGCCAGCAGGAAATAATCGAGGTCAAGCCTTTTCCCATTCATCACCAAATCAAAGTGATTGATATTAGCCGTTCCATCTATCTTGTCCAAATCCAATCCTTTGATATTCAATACTATATTTGTTTTTAGCGATACAGGTTTCGTTGTAAGATTTACTTTATTTAAAAGTGCCTTTTTGATTTGCCCTTCTAATTTGATAGTGCTGTCTTTGAGGTTTATATTTGCGTCTGCGTTAAAGGCAAAATTGGAGTCCTGCATAATAACATTTCCCGCAAATAGGCTTTTGCTTAACTTAGCGTCAATGTTTATTTTTTTATAATCGTAGCCATAAATCCCAAACCTATCTATAGACGCATCTATATCTATTTCAGCAGTCTGTGG
>JALOMS010000321.1 GCA_025455345.1 Thermoflexibacter sp.
CAGAATTTGCCTGTACGACCAAAACCCGTTTGTATTTCATCTAACATTAGCAAAGTACCTGTTTCTGTGCATCTTTGGCGGAGTTTCTGAAGATACTCTTTGGTAGGTATTCTTACGCCTGCTTCCCCCTGAACGGTCTCTATAAGTACACAAGCGGTCTTTTCTGTAATATTTTCTAAATCAGAGATTTGATTAAAATGAATATGTTTAATATCAGGCAATAAAGGACGGTAAGCATTTTTAAAATCCTCACTTCCATTGACGCTTAGCGCACCGTGTGTGGAGCCATGATAGGATTTATAACAAGAAATAATCTCTGTGCGCCCTGTATAACGTTTGGCAAGTTTTAAAGCTCCTTCGATAGCTTCTGCGCCTGAGTTTACCAAATAAACATTATTCAGATGTTTGGGCAAGGTAGTAGTTATTCTATAAGCAAGATTGGCTTGAGGAGATTGGACATATTCGCCATAAACCATCACATGCAGGTATCTTTTTAATTGTCTGCGTATTGCTTTTATTACGTATGGGTGTCTATGCCCCACATTACTTACTCCTATTCCCGAAATAAGGTCTATATATCTTTTCCCTTCTTTATCTTTCAGATAGATGCCTTCTGCTGATTTTATCTCAAGCATAAGCGGGCTTTCGCTTGTTTGAGCAAGGTGCTTTAAAAATAGTGAGCGTTGCGAAATACTACTTCCAGACTGTGAATTTTGAATCAATGGTGTATCAGTTTCTGATAAAAGCATATAATTAGGGCTATTGGCAAATCAATTTTTATACATTGCTTAACACAAAATTAATGAATAATTCTAATAGTCTTAAAAAGGTCAATATTAAATTTTATCTTAAGGAGTAGAAAGAGCTACAGGAATAATTTTGCCATTGTGGAAATATTGTCCTTGAGAAGCAAACCAAACGATATACTCAGCGATTTGGCTACTTTTGACTTGGGCTACTGCTTGCGGAAATGCTTGATGAAACATCTCTGTTTCTACTGAACCCAAAGACAAGCAATTAATCGCTATATTTTGATGAATAAGCTCGACTGCCAACGCCTCTGTTAGATTAGCCAAAGCCGCCTTTGCTGTACTATAAGCAGATAAACCTGCAAATTTTACCGAACCTTGAAAACCACCCATGCTCCCTATATTCACGATATGAGCTTTATGAGTTTTACCCATTTGAGGCAAACAAAGCCTAATAAGTTTGACAACGCCAAAAAAATTGACTTGAAAAGACTTAAACCACTCTTTATCATCTAATTCCGCAAAAGGTTGTTTTAATAATAAGCCTGCATTATTGATGAGTATGTGTATCTCTCCAAACTCCTTCTTAATTTGCTCAATCACGGCTTGATTAAAATCTATGAGGTCAAACTCTTGTATATAAACATTGGGCAGTCCTAATTTTTTTAAAGATTCAGTATTTCTTGATAAGGCAATTATATGATTATCAGAATCTTTACTTAATAGTTGCACTATTTCATAACCTATGCCCTTACTTGTACCAGTAACAATTATATTTTTCATATTGAGTTTTTAAGAGAGCATTAGCAAATCTCAAACAATAGACACTTTACCGTTGATTTTCAGCTTGACAACTTCTATACTTTCAAGTCCTTCATTATCAACTACTTTTACGGCTATTTTGTACTCTCCTGCTTTGAAGAGATAGGTCTATTTGCCTATTCTGTCCAGCAACACTTCGGGTACGAAATTCTGCCCATTGTAGTTGAAATCCCAAGCATAAAAGTAAGAAGTAGCCCCCGTCATTCCTGCTTCAATCTGTGCTTTGGCAGTGAATTGGATTTGTCGCATTTCTTTGTTGTTGGCAGTTCCCCCCTTGCCCAAATCTTCCATTTCCACTTGCAAAGTTGGCTTTTTTGCAATAGGGACTATGCTTTCTACGCTTACTAACTCTATGATTATCTGCTCTTCCACTTTCAGTCGGGCTACTTCCTGCAAAGCTCCCTTGCCAAAACTAAATGCAATGATGAAACCCACAGGCTTATTTTCTGCTTTGTTTTTCTCAAAACTTGCTTTGTCAAAACGCTGAACTGCGGAGAAAAAGTTGTCTATTACATTTCTACCGATATTATCACTTCGCTTTACTTGGATAGGTTGATTTTCGCGCGTCCTGCCGTCAAGTCCCAAGTCGCCACGTTGCTTTGCATTGGAGATTCCACCAAACTGACCCACTATCCAGCTCTCAAACTCAAAAGCGTCTTTGTAGCGCAAGGTATCGTAGTCGTATTTGTGCAACTGTACAGAAAAAGGCTTAGAAAAGAGATTTTGCTGTACATTTAGTCGAAACTCTGTTACTTTGACCGCTTGCACACTTTGGTCTATGCCTATCCAATTGCGGTTTAGCTTATCTGCTACGGCTATGGTCGTGCCACCGCCCATAAAACAGTCCAATACGGTATCGCCTTCATTGCTTGCCATTTTGATAATTCTTTCCAAAAGTGCCTCTGGTTTTTGAGTAGGGTAGCCTATTTTTTCTGAGGAAGTTCCTTGTACATTTTGAATATCAGTCCAAACCGTATCTATTTCTTCTGTATTAAAAAGCAAATTAAACTCCTCATCAGAAATAGACATCCAGTCGATGTCTTCCCAAATTGTTCCCAATAAAGTCCCTTTTTCTGTATTGAGGTATCTTTTTATCCTTAATCTACCCTTTAAATCTTTTGGAAAATGAATAAGTCCTTCTTTATCAAGCTTTTTCATAGTGACTACTGGACAACGCCAACCATTTTGGTTAGGTAAATAGCCCTTGTATTCATAATGATAACCACCTAATTTTGTATTCGTCAAATCTCCTAATTGATAAACACCTTTTTCATCTCTGTATTTGTAAAATTTTTGCAAATAATCTTCGTTATAACTCTTATAAACAGGATTATAGCAAAACGTATTACTCTTGGAATAGTACCATATTGTATCATCTAAAACAGCTAATTTCTTCTTCGCGTCATTGTGTACGTTAGTTCTCTGCCAAGTGATTTCTCCTAAGAAGTTATTATACCCAAAAATTTTGTCCAAAATATATACCCGAATATAAGCATTGGCGTGCCAGTCGCAATGCACAAAAATACTTCCTGTGGGTTTGAGTAGGCGGTGCATTTCCTGTACCCTCTCTCTAAGCCAAGCGATGTAATGCTCTATACCGCCCGCAAATAGGTCTTCAAAACTTCGTACCTCTCCCTTGTCTCCCCAGATGACCTCATAAGTTCGGTTACTGAAAAAAGGTGGGTCTATGTAAACCAAATCTATACTTTCACTATTTATGGTTTTGAGGACTTCGAGGCAGTCCCCTAAGATGAGTTTGTTGATTGCCATTTATCTTAACTATTTTGCGTATGTTCTTTATGTGCGATTTTCAAAGGTATAAAAAAAGTATTTGTAAAAAATACTCACAATTCTACAAACATTTATGACTGCATTTCATTACGTAGTTTCTCTATTTGCTCTATGGTTAAACCTGTAATTTTTGAAATAAAATCATTACTTGCGCCCTCTATTATCGCATTTTTAGCAATACCTATCTGCGTTTCCAAACGTTCTTCTTCTCTTTCAAGAGTAATTACTTTACGTTTAGAAACCTCAATCTTAGCTCGTTCCCACTCTTCTGGGCTGATATTCTCATAGCTTACAATTTCAGTAGCACGTTTTACACCTATATTTTGTATATTGATTTGAGGATTTTCAGGATTATGTATGCTTTCATAAATTAAATCTAACCAATCGCGATAATTCGGTGGCGTATCATGCCCCTTATAATTAGGATTAAGATAAATCAATTCGTGGTTAAAAATCTTTCGCTCTATGCCTTTTAAGTTTTTAGGATTCAAGTTAGAAATCAAAACTTCATCTTTATAAAGTTCATTAGTTTTGATATTTACTTTATAAGGCGCAGTCATTAGTACAATCCTATAAACGGTTTTATCAACAGAATAGTCTTCACTTGTGCGTTGTTGTTCTGTAATTGCTTGTAAATGATAGTGAAGAAATCTGTCAAAATTATGGTCATAATCCACTTTTTGAATTTCTATTACAATCCTGCGCTTTACATCTTCTGCAAATATGTCATATTTAAAGGCAATACTCCCCAGCTTAGGTTGGAAAGCCTTTTCTGTTTCTATTTTAGTAGGCTCTACTTCAATTCCAATAATATCCTTTACAAAAGCTTTGAATACAATTTCATCAGTAAAAGCTTTTTTAAAAAATACCTCATTATCTAAACGTGCAAGTATCATAATTTTGCTTTATTTAAGTACAAAATTACAAATTTTATAATTATTTTTGTTTACTTATTTAACTTTTTCTCCTAACAATCCCCAAACGCAAACTATTCGTATTTCCCACAAATTCCTGTTTTTTTATTGGGGGTTTGGGAGAGTGGGAAAATGGTATAGTGAACTGAGTAAAAAAAAATTACCATTTTCTATTGCCTGTTTCTAAGCAATCACAAATATCTTTTGAAAACTCAGCTATTTGCTTTTCAGAATGATGAATTAGATTTTTAAAAACCTCAAAGTCATCGAGTAATTTTTGGCGAACTTGGAAAACCCACTCTTTTTGGACATCCTTAGAATCTAAATAGATAGAACAATAGGCAAAACCTTTAAAAATATCTAATAATTCTATTTTTAAGTCATCATCAAGTTTAAATAAAGCTATTTTTAGAATATCATACGCTGGTAATGAAGCATTTGATAGAATTACGTGTTGATGACATAGTGAACACCATAATTGGTGTGTAGCCTCATAAGCAATTTTAAAGTCAGCGCAAAATAGATTTTTTAAATAATAGGGAATTGTTTTTTCAGCGTTCCCATACGCTGTTTCAAAGTCTTTCCAATCTATTTTATCTATTACGGAAATAATTTCAATAGGAATTTCTGTTGGACATATTTTAGGAGTTAAAATATCTGATGTTTTTCTTTTATTAAAGAAGTTATATAACCACATGACTATCCGTAAATTAATACTAATTCCTATAATTTATACTTGCCAAAACCTCGCCTAAAACTCAAATCCTTACATCTCCTTTCCAAAGATACAAACTTCCCCCTAAATCACCAAAAAAACACCCTTCATTAAAATTTTCACAAAAAAATACCCTCTTTTTTGCATATATGAAAAAAACAAATTTCCTTTGCAATATCAATTCATTTGTTCTTGTAACAAACCTTCCAAATCTTCACATTTGGTTGCTACTTACAAAAGCAAATTTATACAGAAGAAGCGAGAGAACAGGCTCTAAGACCTTCTGGCAACCCCTCCAAGAGAACGGTGCCAATTCCTGACCTAAATCATTTTGGGAAATATAAATTTAAAAAATTATCATGAACACAACATCACATTTAGCACAACAAACCAATTTGAATCACCTTTCATCGGGTATTTCCTCTCATACTTTTGCCTCTGCTTCATCTCTCCTGATGAACGCCGCTTGTTGTTGCTGCTGTTGTTGTTGCTAAAAAATCCTCCATCATTCTTTGAGGGCTTGGGTATCGCATACGCTTAAAGGCGTGTGTGGAACTACTATATATTCAAGTTTGAAATTGTTTATTAAATACAGGTTTGAAAAAACGACAAATACAAAATAGTTGAATAGTTATCTGTATTCAAACTATTGAACCATTCAACTATTAAACTATTAAAAAACAATCAAAAATTAACAACCAACAATCTCAAACACTGTATTCAACAACATCAAACTATATTAAACTACTGTATTTCAACAACTTCAAACAAACTATTTAGCTATTCAACTATCAAACTATTCAATAACTAACCACTAACTATAAACCATAAACTATAAACAAAAGATATGCAAAGTTTTAGAACAGAATTAGAATTAGAAAATCCGATAATAGAGCAAGACATCATCAAATTAGAAAAACAAATCAGG
>JALOMS010000322.1 GCA_025455345.1 Thermoflexibacter sp.
TCAAGGTCTAAATCGTTTTGACATAAATACTAAAAAGTTTAAACGTTTTGTACATAAAAAAGAAGACCCTAATAGTATAAGCCACAATGGCATTCGGAGCCTTTTTGAAGATAGCAAAAGAAATCTATGGATTGGTACAGTAGATGGACTAAACAAGATGGTAAAAGAGGGCATATTTACTACTTATACTACTATTGATGGACTGCCAAGTAATACGATTAACGCTATTTTAGAAGATAAAGAAGGAAATTTATGGCTAAGTACCAATAACGGAATCTCATGCTTTAATTCCCAAAAACAAACATTTAGGAATTATGATGAGAGTGATGGATTACAAAGCAATCAGTTCAAATCAGATTCTTATTTTCAGAGCAAAGATGGTGAAATCTATTTTGGTGGGGTTAATGGGCTGAACGCATTTTATCCTGATAGAATCAAAGATAATCCTAATTTGCCTGCCATATTTTTTACAGATTTTAAACTTTTTAATCAATCCGTAAAAATAGGAGATTATGATTCATTACTTAAACAACATATTTCTACTACAAAAGAAATAGTCCTCAATCATACTCAAACTATCTTTTCCATAGAATATGTAGCCCTGAATTTGACACAACCACACAAAAATCAATACGCATACCTCTTAGAAGGATTAGAGAAAAATTGGAATTATGTAGGTACTCAGCGAAGCGCAACCTATACCAGCCTTGATGCGGGTAGTTATATTTTTAGAGTCAAAGCAAGTAATAATGACAAAATATGGAATGAAATAGGTATATCCCTTAAAATTACGATACTTCCGCCTTGGTGGGCAACTTGGTGGTTTAGATTAATGATTTTGTCATTGATAGCTGTTTCAGCATATTCTTTTTATAAAGCAAGAACCAATTTCTTAAAAAAGCAAAATTTCAAATTGGAAAGGCTGGTATCCGAACGAACTCAGCAAGTAATAGAGCGTACCAAAGAAATAGAGAAAAAAAGCAAAGAATTGGAACTTGCCAATTATCAAATTCAGGCAAAAAACAAGGAACTCTTGTCCAGTGAGGAAGAATTGCGCCAAAATATGGAAGAATTAGAAACAAGCCAAGATCTTTTACGTGAACAAAAACACACCATAGAATTTGCTTTTACGCAGTTACACAAACAAAACACCAAAGTCAATGATAGTATCCGCTATGCACAGCGTATTCAAAATGCTATACTACCCCACGAAAATATCTTAGCCTCCTCTTTTTCCGAATATTTTGTGATTTTTAAACCCAAAGATGTGGTCAGTGGTGATTTTTATTGGTACTTTGAAGTAGATATTAAAAACGAGATGTTAGATGTTGGTAATCAATCGCTAACATCTAACATCAACCCTCTAACATCTAAGAAATTCTTAGCTGTGGTGGACTGTACAGGTCATGGTGTACCTGGTGCTTTTATGAGCATGATTGGAAATACACTTCTCAACGAAATTATTACAGTAAAAAATATTTTTGAGCCTCATTTAGTATTAGAATATTTACATATAGGTATCCTTAATTCTCTGAACAAAAAAGATGGGCGAATGCAAGACGGAATGGATATAGCTCTTTGTTGTATAGAAAATCAAGAAAATGGGGTAGTCAATATCCAATTCAGTGGAGCTAAACGCCAGTTATATTATTTTTCTGACCAAGTTTTAGGAGAGCTACAATCTACTAAGGCATCCATAGGACAGTCCTATTTTAAAGGAAGTTATACATCTCAAAACTTAACCTTAAAATCAGGTGATATACTCTACATGACTACTGATGGATGGATAGATGCTATTAACCAAGAAAGAACTCGATTTGGGAGTCGTCGTCTAAAAGAAATGCTCATAAAAGGAGCGAATTTACCACTTCCTACACAAAAGGAGCTATTTATTAGTATTTTAGATGATTACGAACAGGGCGCAGAACAAAGAGATGATATTCTCATGGTAGGAGTAAGACTATAATTTTATTCCTCCACTTGTTTACATTCTTTTAAACATTCCCTAACTTGCGTAGTTGAATATAATCATAATTTTATTCTTTGTTTAACTTAAACTTTTCATCATAAAATGAAAACACTTTATACTTTTTTTATCATGGCAACAGTCTTGTCTTTGATGGGTTGCGAAAGCTCCGATAAGTCCAATACACAAACAGAAATGCCTCCGCTTACTTATCCTAAAACAGCAAAAGTAAGTCAAATAGATGATTATCAAGGCACAAAGATAGAAGACCCCTATCGATGGTTGGAAGACGATACAGCATCCAATACCAAAGAATGGGTACAAGCCCAAAACAAGGTTACTTTTGACTATTTGAGTAAAATTCCTTTTCGGGACAAAATCAAAGCGCGTTACACAGAAATATTCAATTATCCCAAATATAGTTCTCCTTACCGATTGGGCGAATATTACTTTTTTAGCAAGAATGATGGGCTTCAAAACCAATACGTTACCTATTATCAAAAAGGATTGGAAGGTACGCCTGAAGTATTTTTAGACCCTAATAAACTCTCTGACGACGGAACAGTTACGGCAGGTTTTGCAGGATTTTCTAATGACAAAAAATATGTTACCCTGAGTATATCTAAGTCTGGCTCGGATTGGCAAGAGATGAAGGTCATGGACATCGCTACTAAAAAAGAGCTTTCTGACAAATTAGAATGGGTAAAGTTTTCTGGTGCGGCATGGTATAAAAATGGTTTCTTTTATAATAGATACCCTACCCCCGCCAAAGGCAAGGAATTTTCTAATCAAAGCCAAAATCAACAAGTGTTTTACCATCGTTTAGGCACTACGCAAGACAAAGATGAGCTGGTATATGAGGACAAAGCTCACCCTCTCCGTTATTATGGCGCACAGACCACAGAAGATGAGAACTTCTTGATTTTATACATTTCAGAAGGTACAGATGGCTCAGAAATTTGGTATAAAAACCTCAAGGCTGGTGATAAAAATTTTCAATTACTATTCAAAGGTTTTGCTTATAACTATAGTGTCATAGATAATATAGGCGACAAACTCTTGGTATATCACAACAACGGTGCGCCTAATTACAAGTTATCTCTAATTGACCCGAAAAACCCTGCCGCAATGACCGATTTTATTCCCGAAAAAGCTGAAAAGTTAGAAAATGTAGGCACAGGTGGCGGGAAAGTATTTGCGAGCTATTTGAAAGATGTAAATACCAAAGTAGAACAGTACGATATGAATTCGGGCAAGTTAGATAGAGAAATTGCGCTTCCCGCTTTAGGCAGTGCGTATGGTTTTGGTGGCAACAAAGACGATGCCTTTATCTTTTATACTTTTACTTCATTTACCTATCCCTCCACTATTTATAAGTATGATATAGCAAGTGGCAAATCTGAAATCTTCCGCAAGTCCGAAGTAAAGTTTATTCCTGAAGAATATGAAACCAAGCAAGTATTCTATCCAAGCAAAGATGGAACAAAAATACCAATGTTCATTGTACACAAGAAAGGATTAAAATTAGATGGTAAGAATCCTACTTTATTGTATGCTTACGGAGGATTTAATATCAGCATGACTCCTTCTTTTAGCACTTCGAATATTATTTTGTTAGAGAATGGAGGTATATATGCGATGGCAAACTTGCGCGGTGGTGGAGAATACGGTGAAAAATGGCACAAAGACGGTATGTTACTGAAAAAACAAAATGTTTTTGACGATTTCATTGCAGGCGGCGAATATCTGATAAAAGAAGGTTATACTTCCAAAGAACGATTGGCTATTGCAGGTGGCTCAAATGGGGGATTGCTTGTGGGCGCAGTAATGACTCAAAGACCTGATTTGTACAAGGTTGCCTTTCCTGCCGTTGGGGTAATGGATATGTTGCGTTATCAAAAATTTACTGCTGGCTGGGGCTGGATGGTCGAGTACGGCAATCCTGATAGCGCACAACATTTCAAAAACTTGCTTTCTTATTCTCCCTTGCATAACTTAAAGGAAGGAGTAGAATATCCTGCGACAATGGTTACTACCGCAGACCATGACGATAGAGTCGTACCTGCTCACTCCTTCAAATTTGCCGCTACTTTACAAGAAAAACACAAGGGGAAGAATCCTGTCATTATTCGCATAGAAGAAAAAGCTGGACATGGGGCAGGCAAGCCTACGAGCAAAGTGATAGATGAGCAGACGGACAAATGGTCTTTTATGTTTTACAACATGGGCATAGAACCATACAAGGACAAGAAAATCAAAAATACGATGTAAATTCATTACTTGTCTAAATTAGTCAAATGTCTGACACTCTCCCAAAAGCGTCAGACATTTTTAATCACTCAATATTAGCCCTTAATCAGTTTCTTGGCATGATACAGCATCCTTGCATACAAAGGTAAACGATAAGTAAAACCTACTTTCATCACATCTCCGCAAGGCACACACATTCCACAAGGCTTCCCCCTAATCGGTCTATGACAAAACCAAGTATAATCCATGATGTGCCTAAAACCGTGTTGTTTTGCTATTTCTGCAAAATCCAACTTGTCCAAATGCATCACGGGAAAGGTAAAATACTTGAATAAATGATACGCCTCAGAGTCCTGCGTTACCTTGTACACCAATTCCTCATCAATCTCTACCCGCTCTACCCTTTGATAAACAAATAAGTCAAACCAACTTGGTTTCTTTTTCTTAGCATTTACGAAATCTGGATACTTTTCTATGGAAATCTCCAAATTGGGGATTTGAGATTCTTCAGCAAAAAGAGCCAACCATTCGTATTGCGACCCCATGTGTACTTTTTTCTTTAGATTGCGATAGAGTTGGGTAATAGCTTCATTGGGCTTCAAATTACTTACCTCTACAAAAGTCGTTTTTTGCAACAAGTCCTGCGTATGAGGAAATTCTTTGAATACAGTATTTCTAATTTTTTTCATCGCTTGGAATTCCAAATACATGGATTTGCGAGAAGAATCGAGCAGATAATAAGGTTGGACAGGCTTTTTCTTTATTATCAACAAATCCAAAAGCCGAAAAGTAGAATCCCAACCAGAAGTCCAAAGTAAGTGATGAGTCGACATGATTTTATGCGTAAAATTTTATTAGTTTAGTTGTATTGTTAATTTTGTGCAATATATAAATAAAACGAAAAACTCAAACTATTATGTTTTTAGAAGTTAAAAACATTTCTAAAAAATATTATCAACAGGCAGAAAAGGCTGTTTCTAATGTTTCCTTTTCTATGGAAAAGGGTGAAATTCTTACCATTATAGGCGAAAGTGGCAGTGGCAAAACATCTATTCTTCATATCATTGGAGGATTATTGGAGCAAGACGAGGGTTCGGTAGTCTTGGATTTGGACAGGGTGCTTCCGCCGTCTGCTCGCTTGGTAGCGGGAAATCCTCACATCAATATTGTACATCAGAACTTCAAGATGTTCCCCTTATTTAATGTCTATGACAATATTTCTTATTTTCTAAGACACCACAAAAGTAATTATCAAAGACAAAGAGTTGGTGAGTTGCTTGCTCTTTGCCAATTATCGGGTATAGAAAACAAACTCCCCAACGAACTCTCTGGCGGTCAATTACAGCGAGTAGCCTTGGCGATTGCGCTGGCAAACAAGCCTAAGCTACTTTTATTAGATGAACCCTTTAGTAATTTGGATGCAAGTCTTAAACTATATCTGAAAAGAGAAATTGCTCATATTCTTAAAGAAAGCAACACAACGGCAATCATGGTTACGCATGACCCCCAAGACGCATTCTTGCTTGCGGACAGAATTGGGGTGATGTACAAAGGAGAAATGTTACAAATAGACCAACCGCAACTCGTATATCAATTCCCTTTTAATCAGTACGTTGCACAGCTTTTCGGAGAGGTCAATACATTAGATATTGCTACTTCCCAACTTTTTCACTTGCCAACATCTGGGGGGCATCAGCT
>JALOMS010000323.1 GCA_025455345.1 Thermoflexibacter sp.
CAGTTGTATTTACAACAGGCTTGTTATTAGAGTCAAGTATAATACCCTTTGCTATATAAGTCGAACAAGGTTCTCTTTCTATAAATAACTTAAATTCAATGACACAATTTTGATAATTAGGCGGATAATCAGAAATATTTTTGAGATATGGTTTATCTTTTACAGAAAACTCTAAAGAACCGCCTTCTGGGACTTTAACGCCAAGGATTTCAACAATCCCTTTTTCATCAGTACGTCCTTCTGCCAGTCCGACTTGTACAGTTGTATTTGCAACAGGCTTATTAGAATCTTCATATCTTATTATACCTTTAATTATGTAAGTGTCGCATTTTTTAATGCTATAATTGTCATGAAAGTATGAAATAACTACTACTATTAATAATAAGGTTACTCCTATTATCCATTTTATTGGAACATGATTATTGGGATTTTCATTATTTACAATTTTGACATTACCATCTTTTTTTAATTTAATACCATTAACAAAGGCTTTAAGTCTGTCATAGAAATCAAAAGATTTATCTCCTGACATAAACTTCTGTCTGAATTCATTAAATAGTGGTCTGGAATAAGATATATTTTTATCTTCTTCGTCTATTCTGGCGAAAAAAACATTGATTTTAACCTCATCTATTAATTTTAAAAGTTCTTGTTTAAATTTTTCTAACTCTTCTTCTGACATATTGTAATATATATTTGCTTCAAAGCCAAAACAGGTTTGGCTTCAAATGAATTTGCGATTTGTTTAATAAATTTCCTATTTTTCCTCCACCCTCTTATCTTCATCAAAGCCTCAGAAAGTGAAATACAACGAAATGCGTGTTGCTAATTTGTAAGGATAGAAAATAAGCACAAAGTGATTATTTTCTTATATGAGTAGTATTACAGGTGTAAAATACGCACTTTTTACTATTTCCCCAAATTTTTTGTTAAAATTTTTTATTATAAAATGTACTTTAACTTTTTCTATCATTATCACCTACTTGTACGCACCCCAAAGTAGTTTTTGTAGGTATAGCATACCCCAAACCCAAAAAAGATAAAAAACCAAAGCAAAAAAGGTAATTTGCCAAAAACAGCGATTATTTTTGTTTGGAGAAAGAGAAATGGCTATCTTTAGCTATTGATTCTTATTAGATAGCACTTATTCAGTCATTTAAAGTCAAACTATGTTCCGTTCTATACTAAGCAAACCTTTTGCTTCTTGGGTCATCTCACGGCGCAATGCTTGGGCAAGCAAGCCCGCAGAAATACAAAGGAAAGTATTTAAGTACCTCATTCGCAATGCTAAAAATACTATTTTTGGCAAAGACCATGATTTCAAACATATTCGTACTTACAAAGATTTCCAAGAAAGAGTACCTGTACGCGATTACGAAGAATTAAAAAATTATATCAATTGGGTCGTAGAAGGCTGGAAAGATGTACTTTGGAAAGGGAAACCTATCTATTTTGCAAAAACTTCTGGCACTACCTCTGGTACGAAGTACATTCCTATTTCCAAAGAATCAATCCCTTACCATATCAATAGCGCAAGAGATGCCTTGCTTTCGTACATACATGAAACAGGGAATAGCCAGTTTCTGGACAAAAAACTCATATTTCTCTCTGGTAGCCCTATTTTAGACAAGAAAAATGGCATTTTAACAGGTAGATTGTCAGGCATAGTCAATCACCACGTTCCTGCCTACTTGCGGAGTAACCAAATGCCAAGTTATGCCACTAATTGCATAGAAGATTGGGAAGAAAAATTGGAAAAAATTATAGATGAAACCCTCCACCAAAACATGGGTCTGATTTCAGGCATTCCTCCTTGGGTACAGATGTATTTTGATAGGATACAAGCCCGTACAGGCAAGGCTATCCAAGATGTTTTCCCGCATTTTTCTGTTTTTGTCTATGGAGGAGTAAATTTTGAGCCGTATCGAGCCAAATTGTTCGAGTCCATCGGCAAGCCTATTGCCTCCATAGAAACTTATCCTGCCTCTGAGGGGTTTTTTGCTTACCAAGATTCACAAAATGCGGAGGGCTTACTTTTATTGCTCAACAATGGTATGTTTTACGAATTTATACCTGCCGAAGATTACTTCAAAGAAAAACCTCAAAGACTAACCATTGAGGAAGTAGAATTGGGCGTAAACTATGCCTTAGTGTTGAGTTCAAATGCGGGCTTATGGGCTTATTCTATTGGAGATACAATTAAATTTGTGTCCAAAAATCCCTATCGCATTATCGTAAGTGGACGCATTAAACATTTTATTTCTGCTTTTGGTGAGCATGTCATAGGAGAAGAAGTAGAAAAAGCCATGAAATATACCATGGAGCTACACAAAGAAGTGGAAATCACAGAGTTTACCGTTGCGCCGCAAGTTACACCCAAAGAAGGATTACCGCATCATGAATGGCTGATTGCTTTTGCCAAACCCCCCAACAATATCGCTCAGTTTGCCTTAGATTTGGACAAAAAAATGTGCGAACTTAATAGCTATTATGACGATTTGATTGTAGGGAATATCTTACAGCCCTTGAAAATCAATAGCTTACCGCATGACGCTTTTATCCTTTATATGAAATCTAAGGGAAAATTAGGGGGACAAAACAAAGTACCAAGATTGTCAAACACCAGAGAAATAGCAGATGATTTGATAAGATTACAGACAAATTAAATTACAATATTTTATGAGTAAAATTTTGAAAATCAATGTATTAATTATTTTTTTATTTAGTTTTTTTGTGGTAACAAGTTATGCACAAGTTTCAGAGGAAAAGGCGATTGCTCAGAAAACCTTACAACTCATCAATAATTATCGCCAATCTAAGGGCTTGCCTCCTTTCGTGGAGCAAACTTTGGTCTATGAGTCTGCCTTAGAGCATAGTATGAGTATGGCGCGTTCAGGTCGTATGAACCATCAAAACTTTGACAAGAGAATCAAAAAATTGAGTAAAACTTTGAAAGTAGGGGCTTCAGCCGAAAATGTAGCTTTTAATGAGGGTTTGGACAATCCCGCAGAAATGGCTTTCCAACAGTGGAAAGAGAGTCAAGGACACAATAGAAATATGTTAGACAGGACATATACGCATACGGGCTTGGCTGTAACAAAAACAAAACAAGGTGCTTATTACTTTACTCAAATTTTTATACAAATCAGGTAAGTGAGCGCACGCGAATTGGTACTATTTTTATAACTTATTTCACTTTTCTACGTTAGAGATAATGTTTACATTACTTAATTTTTGTTACTAAGTGTAAATATTGTTTTAATTCTATCCAAATCCATGAAAAAATATTTTGTTGAAAATCAATTTCTTGTTGCTTTTTTATCCTTATTCTTTTTTGCTTTTTGTGTTATCCATAACTCTACTTTGGGACAAACTGGAAAACCACCTAAAAAAGGAAGTTTCCAACGCACTGTTGTATCTCGGACAGAGCTTCGCAAGTTAGATTCCCTCAAGTCAGATAGCCTCGCCCCCCAACCCTCCAACAAATCCACCAAAGTAGATAATATTGGCGATTTCAGCACGGTTTACTCTGCCAATTCTATCAAACAAAATACCTCTTCGCGTATTTCTGGTAAATATATCACGATTGACACGCTTTTTCTGGAAAATATAGGCTTTACGATTCAGATTGTCCAACAGGGCAAATTTCAAGGAGTAATAGGCGAAGCAGGCAAAATTTTAGTACCAATTACTTATGACCAAGTTGAATTTTATAATCAAAAAGATAGCCTGTGTTCGCGTTGGGAGGGTGTGTTGAGAGTAAGGAAAGGTGGTCTTTGCGCGCTTGCAAGGCATGACGGAAATCCGATTACGGCTCTTTCTTATGAGGAAATTCCCTACTTACCCGAAACTTGCAGTGGTAGTCAGCAAGTTTTTAAAGTCAAGCAAGGGGGGAAGTATGGCTTATTGGATAGCAAAGGTGGTATTTTGATACGCCCTGTGTATGATGATGTTTTTTTACTCAAAAATGAAAAAGGAAAACAAACGGTTCCTGCGGTAGCGTGTGTGCGTAAACAAGGCAAATATGGTTTTTTAGAATTGGTAACGAAGCAGATACTTCCTACCAACTATGATAAAATCGCTTTTTTGCAACAATTGGAAATCCAAGAAAAAGATAAAATCAAAACTCATCTCCTCATCAAAGTCCAACTCAAAGGCAAGTGGGGCGTGATGAATCTCTCCGAACAAGAGAATATTCCAATGGAATACGACGAAATCAATGCCTTCCGAGAGGGTTTTGCTCTGGTACAGAAAGACGGTAAATTTGGCTTCATAGACCTTAAAGGCAGGGAGAAAATAGCCATCAAATATGACTATGCCCAAGATTTTGTGCAAGGCATAGCGATTGTTAAAAAAAATGAAGCTTTTGGGGCAATAGATACAGACAAAAAAGAAGTGATTGCTTTTGAATACCAGCAAATAGAATATCTGATAGAAAAACCGAAAAAAGGGAATGACGCACATGAGTTTTTTGCCCAATTATTAAAAGTCAAAAAAGGGAATAAATATGGAATAGTGAATCAGCAAGGCAAAATTATCATTCCCATAGAATTTGAAAGCCTAAATTTAGACATCAAAGGATTTGGGTTTAGGGCAAAAAGAACCCAAGAAGGAGAGGAGGAGTTTTTAGTGCCACCTACTGCGAATGCTAAGAAATAATGCAAATACCAAACTATTTTAATCATATAAATAGATTTTTATCTAAATAAAGGAAATGGAAAAAGTTGATTATAAGAACATTGATGAGTATATTCTTTCTTTTCCTCCAGAAACACAAAAACTTTTGGAGCAAGTTCGCTCGGTGATAAAGAATGTTGCCGTCGAAGCACAGGAAACAATTAGCTATGGAATGCCTACATTTGTTTACAAAGGAGTTTTGGTTCATTTTGCCGCTTTCAAAAATCATCTCGGATTATATGCGCTACCTTCGGCAAACGAAGCATTCAAAGAAGACCTTTCTAAGTATAAGACAGGAAAAGGCTCTATCCAATTTCCTCTTAATGAGCCTATCCCACACGAACTAATTCGTAGGATTGTCAAGTTTCGCATAGAGGAAAATATAGCAAAAAGTAAAAACAAGAAAACAAAAGCAAAATAAGGGCATGGTCATCGAACGTACTACTACCATTGAGTTTAGATAAAAAGCAGTTTTTAGATTTATGAAACATCTTTCTGATATTTTGTTATTGGGAGACCCTCGTCTATATGAAGTTTGCGCGCCTGTCAATGAGCAAGATAAGCCTTTTATTGATGAATGGATAGGGGATTTGCATCATGTAATGATGGAAATTCGCTCCAAATATAATTTTGGTAGGGCTATTGCCGCTCCACAGTTAGGCATTATGAAACGTTTGATTTATATGAATATAGACAAGCCTGTGGTATTTATCAATCCAGAATTTTCTAATCTAAGCCAAGAAATGTTTGAGATGTGGGATGATTGCATGAGCTTTCCTCATTTGTTAGTAAAGGTAAAACGTCATTATTCGCTTACTATCAATTATTTAGATGAAAACTTTACCCCTCAATCTTGGGATATGGAAGGCGCACTTTCAGAACTATTACAGCATGAGTATGACCATTTAGAGGGCGTACTTTGCACTATGAGAGCAATTGATAATCAATCTTTTAGATATAGAATCTTTCTATAACAAACTTGACAACCCTTTACAAAACCCTATTATAGCTCGTTAAACTATTCAACTTAAAAATATTCCCAATTCCTAATTTTCTTCTTATCTTTGAGAAAAATTGAGCAATATGATTACAAGTTTGGCGGAATTAGATTTGGATAAGCAGTATTCCTACGCGGATTACCTTTCTTGGAAACTGACTGAGCGCATAGAACTCATCAAGGGCTACATCAAACAGATGGCAGCACCTACTTCTTTTCATCAAGAAATTAGT
>JALOMS010000324.1 GCA_025455345.1 Thermoflexibacter sp.
AAGATGGTGTCCATTTTGTAAGTTGTGGAAAACCCAAAATAAACGCTATTTTTACAACTCTCCAAGCCCCACAAAAAATATACCGCTCAGTATTGATAAATAACTATAAAAGTTGGATTTTGTTTAAACTTAAAGGCAGATGAGGTGCTATTTGTTTATCAAAATAAACTATCAGTCCAAAAATTGAAAATCAAATAACGGACACTGTTGAAAGTGTCCGATAATTTTACTGAATTTCCTATTAGTCAAGATTTGTAGCTATTGTGGAATAATCTTGACTTGCTTAAAAGGTAGGCAAGTCCCACTGGAGTTTTAAATCTACCCTATTTTTTGGATTTTTTAGGTTCATATTGCTTATAATCCAACCATTCGTACAAGGCAAACGGATAGCCAAGTGTCAAATCGACCATCTGCTTTTGGATACTCATCCCCTTGTCGCTATTGGTGAAGTAGATAAGCGCAGTTTGACTGTCTTTGAACGCAATGACAAAGCATTTGAAACCACTATTATCGCCCCAATGCCAAAAAGCAGTTTCATTTTCACACATTTCTAAGCCCCAGCCCAGCCCCCAAGAGAGTTTTTTTTCTTTGGTTGAGATGTTGATTTGAGGAGAGAACATTTGCTTTGCAGTTTCCTCTTTGAGCAATTGATTTTTTAGGAGAGCAATCACGAAAAGTGCATAATCATTCGCTGTCGTGAGCATAGAATAGGCAGCATTGGCGGTAGGAGGTCTGAATGTCTTGACTTTTCCATTCTTTTTGTTATAACCTTCTGCGCTATTTTTGTGAATTGAGGGATTAAAAATCAAAATGCTATTTCTCATGCCGATTGGTTTGAAAATCTTTTCTGTTACCAATTGGTCTAAGGTTTTGCCTGTGATTTTTTCTACTACTTTTTGTAAATAAACGAAACCCTCGCCCGAATAGCTAAATTTTTCACTTGGTTTGAAATTGATTTCCAAATTTTTGTTGCGCCAGTTGGGAAAGCCAGTCGTGTGACTAAGTACCATGCGTGCCGTAATATTTCTGATACGAGGGTCGGTGATATTTTCATAATTGTAGTTCAGGTAGTCATAAAGCGGTTTGTCCAACTCAATGATACCTTCCTCGACCAATTTCAGTACAGTAACAGCGACCACAGGCTTGGTCAGAGATGCCGCCTCAAAAATCGTAATAGAGTCTGTGAGATTTTTATGCTCAACATTGCTCATTCCAAAGGCATGACTGTAAACTATTTTTCCACTTTGAATCACTGCCATAGAAAGCGCAGGAATACCCACTTCTCCTATTAATTGGGTGATTTGCAGGCTCAAAGAATCCGTATTTATAGTTTTAGCTTGTTGGGCAAAACCAAATACAGAAATAAACAGAGAAGAAAATAAAAGACAAAGATATTTCATGGTTTTTAGTTTTTTATTGAAAGGAACTGAAAAATCAAATAACGGACACTTCCAAAGCGTCCGTTATTTGCCTAATCACTTAACAGCCACTTTTATCAAGCATTTTATTCCTCTTATTTACTCAAACCGCAGTGATTTTACAGGATTTAACCTTGCCGCTTTGATAGCTTGGTAGCTCACCGTCAGGAGGGTCATCAGCAGTGCGCCCCCACCCGAAAAGGCGAAAATCCACCAAGCAATTTCAGAGCGGTAGTTGTATTGTTGTAGCCAATTTTGCATGAAATAGTAAGCGGTTGGGGTGGCTATCAAGAAAGAAATAATCACCAGCAACACGAAATCTTTAGAGAGCAAAGTCCACAACTGTAAAATGTTTGCACCCAACACTTTGCGAACACCTATTTCTTTGGTGCGTTGCTCTGCCACGAAGGAAGCAAGCCCAAAAAGTCCCAAACAAGAAATGAAAATTGCCAAACCTGCAAAAAAACTCGATAACTTGCCAATGCGCTCCTCTCCGCTAAACTTAGCGGCATACTCCATGTCTATAAATTTGTAGTCAAACGGACTGGCGGGATTGTGCTTTTGGAAAACTTTTTCTACTCGTGCAAGCCCTTCACTGGCAGATAGTTGTGGGTTTAACTTCACAAAAATCATATTTGCCCAATCATAGTTCAAGAAGAAAATCGTAGGCTGAATCGGCTCGTAGGGCGACTGCATGACCATGTCTTTGATAACCCCTATGACCTTATATTCTTTGTCATCTTTTTTGATAATTTCCCCGATTGGATTTTTAAATCCTATAAATTTTGCCGCAGATTCATTCAAAACCATAGACAAAGTATCTGTAGAATAATCTTTGGAGAAATCTCTACCTTCTAAAAATTGCCAACCTACGGTTTTTCCATAGTCGTGCGTAACGGCTATGGTCCCAAACAAAGGATTTAAGTCTGGTGGCATTCCTTGCCAAGAGTAACCAATTTGAGTTGACCAAACCCCTGTAACTGCGCTTGATGATTCGCACATATTTTCTGCACCTCCACTTGTCAAAAGGTCGTTCCTAATTGCTTCATAATGTCCGTAAAGGTCGGGTGTGTTCATGTTCATGACTATTAGTCCTTCCCTGCTGTACCCAATGGGGCGATTTTTGGCGTGTTGAATCTGACGAAAAACAATCACCGTCCCAATAATCAGGGTTACAGAAACCGTAAACTGCAAGACGACCAGCACTTTGCGAGGCAATGCCGCAAAACGACCCGCCTTGAACGTGCCTTTGAGAACTTTGACAGGATTGAAAGAAGAAAGATAAAAAGCAGGATAACTACCAGCTACAAATCCTGTTATCAAAATAAAGCCAAGGCTCATGAGCCAAAATATCGGACTTCCCCACAAAATACTCATTTTCTTGTCTGCCACTTCGTTGAACCAGAAAAGGGAAATTTGTACCAGAAGCAAGGACAAAATAAAAGCAAAAATAACCACCAAAAGCGACTCGCTCAAAAACTGCCCTATCAGTTGGGAGCGAACCGAGCCTACGGTTTTGCGGATTCCGACTTCTTTTGCGCGTTTTTCGCTCCTTGCTGTACTCAAATTCATGAAATTGATACACGCCAAAAGTAAAACAAACGCCCCAATCATGCCAAAAAGCCACACAAACTGAATCCTTCCACCCTCTTGCACACCATCTTTAAATTCAGAATATAAGTGCCAATCACGCATGGGGTGAAGGAAAAGGGTAGGATTAAAGGGAATCGTATTTTTGTCATTTACTTTTTTGATGTCCTTGATTTTTTCAGAAACTTGCTTAAAATCCGCGCCCTCGTGCAGTTGAGCATAAATCTGGAAAGAATTGTTATCCCATTGTGTTTCAGAACGTTTCACCCAGTTTTCATTGGCAAGATACAAAGACCAAGGCATGATGAGTTTCACATCTCTCAACTCGGTATTATAGGGCAGGTCTTCGTACACGCCTGTAACTTTCACCGAATTTTTATTATCTACTTTCACTATCTGATTGATAGGGTCTTTGTCGCCAAAAAGTGCGTCTGCCACCGATTTTGCAAGCATAATAGAGTTTACCTCTTTTAGTCCATTTCGCGTGCCTTTCAGCATTTTCAAGGTCATCATTTCGGGGAAATCAGGCTCGGTGTAGTTGCCCGCTTTGATAAATTTTTTGTCTTCAAAAGCGATGATGTGGTCATAGTTCCAAGAAGACATCGCTACGTACTTGAAATCGGGATACTTGTTGCGTAGTTCCGCACCTACGGGAACAGGCATTGCCGTTTGCGACCCAATACGACCGTTAAAAGTTTGGAACTGCCACACTTGGGCAAGACGGTCATAGTTTTGGTGGTACTTGTCAAAGGACAGTTCGTCCCAAATCCACAAGCCAATCAGCATAGCAACTGCCATGCCTATGGAAAGCCCCGCAATGTTGATAAAAGAGAAAACCTTGTTTTTCAACAAATTGCGGAAGGCAATTTTGAGATAATTTTTGAACATGAGGTAAGAGAAGTTTAAGTTTTTATATATTTAATTACGAATGACTAATTATAAATGACTAATTGTTGTGTAGGAATACTTGCAAATCTTAAAAATGACTTATGAAAAAAGTAATTAGTAATTATTCATTGGTAATTTGATAAAAGATTCCAGATTATTCACATAGGTTGCATTTTTACATAAATTAATTTTGTAGGGATACTTTGGATTTTGGGAAAGGTTACAAAAAGAGTGATTAAATTTGGGAATGTGAGGCTAATTAGTTAATCAAGATTTGTGATATTATGCAACAATCTTCTTTTATGTGCATAAAGTTGGATAGTTCTTGCCTAATGAGTGCCATGCCAATTACTGTATATATAAACAAGTCAAAGGCAATTACAATTTTATCATCTAAAACTCATTAATTTTTCCCACTTAATTTCGTTTTGATGAGTCTTAAAAAATGGAAATTTGAACACGTCCTCTTCAGAATCAATTTGTTCTACCTTTTCAAACTTTTGTGAGTCTTCTTTTGTAGTGCGAGGTTTTGACTTACTATTTAAGCCGCTTTTTAGATAAAAGATTATATATCTAATTATTGAGATATTGATATTTTGCTTGAAAACTGTATTTAATATAGAAATTAGATAATCTAAAAATAGCTTATCAATCATAAACTTATCTACACAATCTTGTGGTTTAAACTTAGTAGATTTCAAATCGCATATTACAATACTTAATTCATTTTCATTTCTCCAAATCAGTACCGCATCAGAACGCTTATCAATATACTTCGCTTCTACAAATTCTCTTCCATCTGTCCAAACCCTATTAGTACCATCAAATTTTGTAAGGGAAGGACTTGGTACATTCATATATTCGTTGTAAAATTTCCTTTTTTTATCTCCTAAATCTTTTAGGTATGTATCTGTACTATAAGCAATTAATCCTTTGGGCAAGGTAGTAATTATGACTTCTTGCAAAGTAGGCGTTCCTTTTTCTTCATTTTCTGTTTCTGATAAAACAAGCCTATCTTCTTTTATCTCCAATAATAGTAAAGGGTTTATCAAATTTTGAATATTCATCTTAGTCGATATTGTCAGCAAAAGTTTGGGAGATTTCATTCATCTTATCTATGGTTTCATCAAAGGTACTTTCCACCATACCATATTTATCGATTTCTATTTTTCTAACTGTTGAGCCTCCATCAGGAAGATTATAGGCAATGTAGGCTTTCAAATCTTCTGCTTTTAAAATATCGTTTTCCGAATATTCTCCTTTGTATTTTTCCAAGATTTCAGTGCGATTACTCACATTCCCAAGCATAATACAGTTATTCAGTTCCTTTACTATATAATCGGAGTGCGTAGTAATCCAAACCCTAATCCCTGCATTGACCAATTTTACAAAAAGGCGAGCCATTTTGATTTGATTTTCAGGGTGCAAATTGAGTTCGGGTTCGTCTATCATGAGTAAGTCACCTTTTTGCGCTCGATGTTTGAGCCACAAATGCAAATCTGCCAAAGAGCGAACAGAGGTTGAAGCCATGTAATGTGGAATTGTATGATTTGCCTTTTTATCATAGACTCTTAATATTCCGTCATTTGTTTCATAATTTATGCCTAAAATTTCTTCAACGCTTTGTAATAATTTAGAATGTTGCTTTTTTAGAAAACTATTGTCTTTAATGATTATGTCTGTTTCTCTTGAAAAATCTAAGTTTTCTTGAATGGGGAGTGATATATTAGAAAGATTATTTTCTAATTCGTGAAGTCTTTTTTTCTTAATCAATTCATTTCTGATTATGTCTAATTCTTTTTGAAAAAGGCGAATTGGAGTACGTTCTGCTGTTAGAATAAATACTTTATCTAAAAATTGACTAAAATAGAACTTTATAAGTGAAATATTTATAAAGTAATAAATTGTTTGGGGCGAGAGAGCATCTTTATCTATACGTTCTATTGTGAAAAAAGAGCTATTTTTAGGCTTAAGGCATTTCGCCATAACCTTTTT
>JALOMS010000325.1 GCA_025455345.1 Thermoflexibacter sp.
AATATTGTTTCATACGTTTCTACCATTGTCATGCTTGTCTTAGGTTGTGGAATTATTTTTCAGTTACCCGTAGCGATTTATTTCCTATCCAGAATAGAAGTAGTTACGCCTAATTTATTGCGCCAGTATCGCCGTCATGCAATTGTGGTAATTTTGTTGATAGCAGGAATCATCACTCCGCCAGATATTTTAAGCCAAATAGTGATTAGTATGCCTGTGCTTCTTTTATACGAGTTTGGTATTTTTATCTCGACTTGGGTTTGGAAAAAGAAAGCTAAAGAAGAAGCCGAAGAAGCTAAAAATAGCGCAATACAATCCATATAATTTTAGAAAGTAATAGATAGTAGTGAGTAGATAGTAGTGAGTAGATAGTAGTGAGTAGTGAGTGTATTTAACCAGTTGTTTTTCAGATTATTATAAACAAAAATAATATAGATTAATTTTAGGCAAGCACTTATTACTCAGTTCGAAGTTAGCTTCTATTATTTAAAATGCAAAAACAAAGATAGTATGCTATATACCAAAACTTTATATTTAATTTACAACAACTAAAAACTAACATAAATTGAAACCAACCTTATTAATTCTTGCGGCAGGCATGGGCAGTCGCTATGGAGGACTTAAGCAAATAGATAGCATAGGGGTGAATGGGGTTACTATCCTTGATTATTCCGTTTATGATGCGCTAAGAGCGGGTTTTGGCAAGGTTGTACTGCTCATACGCAAAAGTATAGAAACAGACTTCAAAGCTGTATTTGCGGATAGATTTGCTCACTTGCCTGTGGAGTATGCCTTCCAAGAAACAGATATGCTACCAGAGGGTACAGACCCTTCTTTAGCCTTAGTTCGCCAAAAACCTTGGGGTACTGCTCACGCTATTTGGTGTGCAAGACACTTGATTCACGAACCTTTTACAGTCATTAATGCAGATGATTTTTATGGAGCAAGTGCTTTTGATATTATTGCAAAATATTTGCAAAATATTGATAGCCAAAGTAATAACTATTGTATGGTAGGCTATTATCTCAAAAATACCCTTTCAGAATCTGGCTCCGTAGCGCGAGGAGTTTGCGCCGCTAATGCAGAGGGATTTTTGACTACGGTCGTAGAGCGAACAGATATACAAAGAAGTGAAAATGGGATAGTATGTAATCTACAATCCGAACCTATTTATCTTACTGGTAATGAATTAGTTTCTATGAACTTTTGGGGATTTACGCCTACTTTCTTCGCTCATATAGAACAGGCTATGACAGAATTTTTCAAAGAAAACGCTCAGAACCCCAAATCAGAATTTTTTATACCATTGATTGTAAACGACCTAATCAAAAGACAAATAGCAAAAGTCAAAGTTTTGAGTAGTGTTGATGAGTGGATAGGAGTTACCTATTCGGCAGACAAAGAAATAGCTTCTTCGAAGATTTATGACTTAGTAGCCCAAGGTAAATACCCCGCCCAATTATTTTGAACAGTAAAAATAAAGAAAGTAAGTTTTTTTCTAAAAGTAAACTATTTTAATAAAAATACGTTTATTATTAAAATTACCTTCTTGGATATATGCGGTGTCTTATTTTGTTTTTAGGTTTTATATGGTATTTGCCTTTTTTGTCTTTTTCAGGAACTCTCCAACTGAATCCTAAACCTCCGACTGCCTATTATACGCATAAAGAAAATAGCCGAATTACATTAGCAGATTTTGATGCCAATCCGTTTGATTATGAAGTAACTACTGAATTATTGTTGCGAAAACTAAGTAATAAATTTAGACTTTTTAAAGAAATAGTTAAAAACACCCATAATCCACAATTAAGAGATACAATTTTTCATTTTTCTTGCCTAAATACCAAATTAAAAATCTATAAATCAAAAGATAATGAAATGGTTTTTTCTGCTCAAATCAGTGATAATCAGATAGAACTACGTAATCAAATCCGAATAGGCATGACCAAAGATGAGCTATTTGCCAAGTTTACAGAGTTAGAAAAGTACAAATATTTTCAAGGCATAGCAGAAGTACAAGGCAATGAGGAAGCCGATAGTTATGAGCTAATTATCCAACCTAATTTGGTCAAAATTACCAATAGCATGGGGACGGCAGATTATGTTTTTGTATTCCAAAATAATATACTTAGCCAAGTGAATATCAATATTTACATGGATTGATAAAAATATATATTTGCTATGCAAGGTTTTTTATAAAATTAGCCTCATTCCAAAACTAACTATATACTTGCATTTGCATCTAAAAAATTATTAGTAAAGCTAAAATGCCCTTGCGGTGTGTTCTTACCAAAAACACAACATTCCATCTTATAGCTATTTTTATCTATTTTTACTTTTTGTTAAATAATCTCACTAAATCAATACACTTCTTTTGTTATTTGAAAACAACCTTCTAATTTCGTAGCTTGTTAGTTGGATTTTATTTCCTTAGTTTTCATTTTCTAAGAGCTAATCTCGTTGATTATGTTCTCTTTGTATCAAAAATTATAAGATTTAACAGACTGTATTATGTCAGATAAAACCGATAAAAACGCACAAAAAAGGAAAGATGCCTTAGATTATCATGCCTTGGATAGACCGGGTAAAATAGAAGTCGTTCCTATCAAAGCAACCAAAACCCAGAGAGATTTGGCTTTGGCGTATTCTCCCGGAGTTGCCGAACCCTGCTTAGAAATTGCAAAAAATGTAGAAGATGTCTATAAATATACAGCAAAAGGAAACTTAGTAGCGGTGATTTCTAATGGAACAGCAGTATTGGGCTTAGGAGATATTGGGGCTGAGGCTTCTAAACCTGTGATGGAAGGGAAAGGGATTCTTTTTAAGATTTTTGCGGGCATTGATGTATTTGATATTGAAGTAGGTACAAAAAATGTAGAAGAATTTATTACTGTGGTAAAGGCATTAGAGCCTACTTTTGGCGGGGTCAATCTCGAAGACATCAAAGCTCCAGATTGCTTTGAAATAGAGGAAAGACTCAAAAAAGAGATGCAAATTCCTGTCATGCACGACGACCAACACGGCACAGCGATTATTTCCTCTGCGGCACTTCTCAATGCTTTAGAAATTGTGAATAAGAAAATAGATGAAATCAGGGTAGTAGTATCTGGGGCTGGGGCTTCCGCAATCGCTTGTACTAAACTTTATGTCGGCTTAGGGGTTAGGAAAGAAAATATTATCATGTGTGATAGCAAGGGAGTCGTACATACAGAGCGTACAGATTTGGACAAATACAAGCAACTCTTTGCCAATGATACTCCTTTGCGTACCTTAGAAGAAGCTATCAAAGGAGCAGACTTGTTCTTAGGCTTGTCTAAGGCTGATGTCTTTACGCCTGAGATGCTCTTGAGTATGGCGGATAATCCTATTGTTTTTGCTTTAGCTAATCCAAACCCAGAAATTGCGTATGACTTGGCGATAGCTACCCGTCAAGACGTAATCATGGCTACAGGGCGTTCTGACCATCCAAACCAAGTGAATAATGTATTGGGTTTTCCATTTATTTTTAGAGGAGCTTTGGACGTGCGAGCAAAAGAAATTAATGAAGCAATGAAATTAGCCGCCGTCAAAGCAATCGCAGAATTAGCAACTAAACCCGTACCCGATATTGTCAATGTTGCTTATAATCAGAAAAATCTGGCATTTGGAAGAGAATATATCATTCCTAAACCACTCGACCCGCGCTTGCTTACTACCGTAGCTCCAGCAGTTGCAAAAGCGGCAATAGAAAGTGGAGTAGCGCGCAAGACCATTACAGACTGGGAAGGGTATGAGAGAGAACTTCGCCTGCGTATGGGAAGTAATGAGAATATTATCAGGGTGTTAGTAAGCAAAGCAAAACAAGACCCTCAAAAAGTAATTTTTGCAGAAGCAGAAAACTATAAAATATTAAAGGCGGCACAAATCGTACAAGATGAAGGCATTGCTAAGCCTATTTTGCTTGGAAATATAGAAAAAATTCGCCAAGTAATGAAGGAATACAGTATTGATTTGGGTAATGCACCTATCATAGACCCAATGAGCGAAGAATCCCAGCACATGATAGAAAAATATGCAAGTATTCTTTTTGAAAAGCGCAAAAGAAGGGGGTTCAACTTATACGAAGCCAAACGTGCAGTCAGAGAACGCATATATTATGGGCTAATGATGTTAGAAACAGGCGAGGCAGACGCAGTCGTTTCAGGCTTAGAAAGAAAATATGAATCGGCTGTTCGTCCAGCAATACAAACGATTGGGGCAGAGCGAGATACCAAACTATCAGGAATGTATATGATGCTTACTAAAAACGAGCCACTGTTTTTGGCAGATACCACAGTCGTACAAAATCCAAGTTCGGATGATTTAGTAGGCATAGCTTACTTAGCCGCCCAAGCCGTTCAGCAGTACAATATCCAACCTCGTATCGCTTTTCTTTCTTATTCTAACTTTGGTTCTTCTGACGATGCCGAACCAAGAATAGTAAGAGAGGCTGTTCGCAAATTCAAAGAAAAATACCCACATATTATCGCTGATGGTGAAATCCAAGCAAACGTAGCACTCAATACTGAAATTTTATCAGAAAACTATCCTTTTTCTGAGCTTATGAAAGGACGACCTAATATATTGGTATTCCCCAATTTAGCCTCTGGCAATATTGCCTATAAGCTCTTACAAGAATTAAAAACAGCAGAAGCCGTAGGACCTATATTGTTAGGAATGAAAAAACCTGTTCATATTTTGCAGTTAGGTAGTTCGGTAAGAGAAATCGTCAATATGGTAACAATAGCCGTAGTAGATGCCCAAGAAAAAAAGAAAAGATATGCTTAGAGCGAGTTGAGGCTGTCTTCTTCGGACAGCCTCATTCATTTTTCCACAGGAAAGACTACACAATGATTGTTCTTTTTACCTTTTTAGTCAATTCTTGTATGATAATAAGAGAAGCTAAATAAAAAGGCATCATTTGTATCTTATATCTTACCAAAGTTCCAAAATTACCAGAAGCAATCCCTACTGAAAAAGCAAAAGCAATAGCAAAAGCAAGACTCACAAAAACCAAATGCTCCCGAAATATGACTATGATTAACCGCCTAATTTTTACTTTGTAAAGCAATCTAAGTGTTAAGAATAAAAATAAGGTAGATTCTAATGCCGCAATCAATGATACGGGATTGCGCGCTTCCCACAAAAAGGGACGGAAAAGCGCAGTAATTACTGCTTGAGGAAAAAGCCGAACCATACCTATCAGAGTGCCATCATATTCCCCTAAGTTATAAGCAGACCCTTGACCTACTGCCTGAAGATAAGTTGAGGTAACTTTGGTCTTATTTGCCAAGTTATCAATATTATACGCACTTTCTTCTGTGAGTTTTACAGAAGCATAATATCCCAAGATAGTGCCAAATACTAATAAAAAAGGAGTAGAAACGACTTTTAAAGCCTTTGAACGGATATTGTCTCTAAACTTCAAATACAACCAAAGCATCAAAGCAGGAATCAGACAATATAAGTAGTGTACACGAATAGACATCATCATTAGCATACCTACTCCAGCAATGATTGCCCCTTTGGTTACATTTTTCTTTTTGATAACAGCATGATAAAAACCATTAAATATTAACCCTATCGCACATAAAGTAATACTATCTTTCATCATGCCAGAACCCCAAAATACCACAGAAGGAATAAATAAAATCGGCGCAGCCAATTTTTGGGTTAGTTTGGGATAGACATCAATAAAAACCAAATAAACAGCCCAAGAACCAGCAAAGCTCATACCAGCAAAGCACATGGCTGAAACGCTATAAGTATTGAATGAAAGTAAGTTGAATAAAGTTACAAATCGAATAAAAAAATAAGTATCTGAGTCTCTTTTCATATAAAACATATTCATACCCACATACCTATGCAAAGAC
>JALOMS010000326.1 GCA_025455345.1 Thermoflexibacter sp.
TGCTATTCGAGATACCCCAAAGTCTGATAGACATGAATCCTAAAATTGCTTTTATAGGATTTATTAGTTTATGTCTCTTAATTATCCTGAACTCGCCAATCATCAAACACATAAGAATCATGAAAATATTTCCTGCTCCTATGATAGTTGTTTTGGTGAGTATTGGTTTGGGATATATTTTTAATTTGGAAGAAGAGCATAGTTACTTTTTTTTGGACAAACAAGCATACTTTATTAGCCCTCAATTTTTAGTTACCTTACCCGATAATATTTTTGAAAGTATCGCTTTTCCTGATTTTGGGAAGGTAGGAACGTATAAGTTTTGGATGGTAGTAATAACGATTACTTTAGTGCAAAGTTTGGAAACGGTGATGATAGCAAAAGCCGTAGAACAACTTGACCCTTATAAGCGCAGGGTAAATTTTGATAAGGATTTGAGAGCTATGGGCATTGGGAATATCATCTCTGGGAGTATTGGTGGCTTGCCTATGATAGCAGAGATTGTGCGTAGTTCTGCCAATATTTCTAATGGAGCAAAAACGCGTTGGGCAAACTTTTTCCATGGGGTTTTTATGCTTGTTTTTGTTATTTTTTTCCCACAGCTAATTCATAGGATTCCTTTGGCAGCCTTAGCCGCTATGTTGGTCTTTACGGGTTATAGGCTTGCTTCACCCCAAGAATTTGGCTTACTTTACAGGGTAGGTCTTATCCAATTTAGTATTTTCTTAATCACCATTGTCATAACTTTGGCGACGGACTTACTGATTGGGGTATTTTCGGGGATTGTGGTCAAAACTATTTTCCAACTTTATTATGGCGCACCGATTCGCTCCCTTTTCCAACCTTCCCTTTCCATCAAACACGATGATGCGGATACCTATCGTATTTCTATTGCTCAATCTATTACTTTTACCAACTATCTTTCTTTTAAGCGGTTTTTAAAACGAATTCCCAATAACAAGCACATCATTCTTGACTTCTCTGGAGCAGAATTTGTCGATTATACAGTCATGGAACACTTGCATCTCTTGCAATCCGAATACAAAGAGTATGGTGGCAAGTTAGAATTGGTAGGTTTGGACAATCTTACTCCTCTCTCCATGCATCCTTTATCTGTCAGAGTAGCTAATGTTCATGTAAAGACAAAAACAACACAACTCAATGAAAGACAAAAAAGAATCGCTACGATAGCCCAACAAAATGGCTATACATTCAATCCACAAAAGGTTTTATTTGATTCAAAACTCAAGAATTTGCCCTTTTTCCTGTCCAAACAGCTCAAATACGAGGATAATATACTTTACAAAAATATATCTGACACGCATATCCAACTATCAGATATTCATGCCAAAGAAGGCGACCAAATCGGGCTAAGAATTTATAATTTTACCGCCTTACTCATTACGGATACACCCGTTCGTCTTCCTGTGTTTTCCTTACAAAAAGAGCATTTTACCGATAAAGTGCTATCTAAAGCAGGCTTTAAAGACATCAATTTTGAAGAACATGAGCAGTTCTCTAAGATGTTCTTATTACAAGGGAAAAATGAAGCACAAATTAGGGCTTTTTTTGACAAGCCTTTGATGGATTTGATGGTAAATTATCCTAAATATCATGTAGAATCTGATGGAAATTCTATACTTATACACAAAGAGATTAAATTTTTGGATAGCCAAGAGTTAGAAGAACTGATTGGCTTAGGAGAAAAGTGGAGATTTTACATCACTCAGCGAAATATTCAAGAGATGCCAACTTTTAAATGAGTAGAGAGGCTTGTGTATTTGTGGAAAATAATAATATATGCAATGATAATCAATGGCTTATTAATGTAAAATCTTTCAATTAAAGTTTTCTAATATCTTTCTCAAGTCTTCTAACGTATTGATTTCCTCTACTTTTTTATCTTTTCTCCATCTAAGAATACGGGGAAAACGAAGCGCAATGCCAGATTTGTGGCGCGAACTTGGTGCAATACCCTCAAAGGCTATTTCAAAAACTAATTCTGCTTTGACCGTTCTTACGGGACCAAATTTGTCCAAAATGTTTTTTTGAATAAATACATTCACCTCCTCAAATTCCTTGTCTGTCAATCCTGAATATGCTTTGGTAAAAGTAATTAATTTTTCTCCATCTCGCACTGCAAATGTATAATCCGTGTAGAGATTGGCGCGTCTGCCATGCCCTTTCTGTGCCGCAATCAGCACACAATCAATCGTTAGCGGATTGACTTTCCACTTCCACCAATCTCCCCTTCTGCGCCCTGTTTGGTAGGAAGAATTTTTCGCCTTGAGCATTAATCCCTCACTATTTTTTTCCCTTGCCTGATTTCTCTGCGATATGAGGTCTTCCCACCTTGTAAAATCTATCACAGGAGAAAGCCGCAATACCTCTTGTTGGCTTTGGAGGATAGTGTATTCTAAGCGTTTTCTTCTCTCTGCCAGAGATAAATATCGAATATCTTTATGCTCATATTCTAACAAATCATACGCAAGGAATATGACAGGAGCATCTTCTAATATCTTTTTTGTAAGATTTTTTCTTCCAATTCTTGTTTGTAAAATATTAAAAATCAATACTTTGTTTTCTTTAAATGGTAAAATTTCCCCATCTAAAACTGTCCCATTAGGAAGGCACGTCTTTAATACTTGGTATTCAGGAAATTTGTCAGTAATAAGTTCTTCCCCCCGACTCCAGACAAAGATTTCATCTGCTCGTTTAATAATCTGCCCACGAATACCGTCCCATTTCCACTCTGCCTGCCACTCAGTAGGGTTGCCCAATTCTTTCAAATCATTTTCTAAGGCATACGCCAAATAAAAAGGATATGGTTTTGAAACATCGGTCTTAGCCAAATCTCCCTTGATAAGCGTGTCCAATGTGATAGTTTCTGTATCCCAATTCCCACTAATCTGATGAGTAATTATTTGGGCATCTAATTGATATACTTTGGACAAGGCATTAATTACCATTGCTTTAGATACACCTATGCGAAAATTGCCACCCATGAGTTTGTTGAATATAAAGCACTCATTTTTGTCCAAACTTTTCCAAGCCTGCACGATAGCTACTTTTTTTTCTTCCTCACTTTTGTTTTGTAATTCTTTGAGGTATATCATCCATTCTTTGAGAGATTTTTCTTCTTTATCTCCCCTTGCTAATGGATTCTCACTCATTAGCAAAGCAATAGTTTCTGCCAAATCGCCCACGTGCTGATAAGATTCTTCGAAAAGCCAAGAAGGGATAGCACGCTCCTCCGCACACCACTCTCGGAGTTTAGTTGTATTGACTACTCGTTTGGGTCTTCTATCAGAGAAAAGAGCTAAGGTATAGATTTTTTCATCATCTGGAGCAGTCATAAAATAATCAACCAATGCTTGGAGTTTATCATTGGTTTTGGTGCTATTAGACAGTTCGGTAATGAGCGTCGCAAATTGTTTCACAATATAGGTTTTTGTACAAAAATAAAAGGAAGTAATAGATACCAAAGATAATGTTGTAATCTTTTTTTGTAAGTGGTTTTATGAACTTACGCACATAAGCATTTCTATTGTAAAATACGCTTTAGCAATTGTGCATTTTTATAGTAAAACACGCTAAAGCGTGTTATGTTCATTATCAAGCACTTGTACACCTTTCAGGGCTATTGATTACCCACATCTTCGTCGATTTGCTTTCTTGCTTTTATAGCCATTTAGGTATTTTTGATAATGACAAACTTTTCATATCCGCCTCTCTATCGGCAATATACACCCCTTGTTTTTCTGGGTAAGACTCAAAATAGGAAGCAAAACGCTTAAAACCTGTTACCCAACGGTAAGCCTCTCTATATTCAGGCAAAACAAACTGCCTTTGCTTGTTTCGCTTGCCTAAACTATCTGCCTTACGCCCATAAAATGAAAGCCGCGAAATAGCAAAAGGGCTACCACTTGCCTTGATTAATAACAGAGTATCCATAAAAAAGCCCTTTTGGTAAGATTCGTGTAAACAGTCTAAATGAGCCGCCGAGCGATTGCCCGTGTAAAGCAGTTCACTCGTATCTTGTATCCCTAAAATGACCTGATTTTCCAAAAAATCAGCACTCTGTGCAATACCCGATTCGTAAGCGGCTACTATCTTGGCTGAACTTACCTGACTATGGTTAATAAAACGATAAAAAGCCTTTGTCTCCCCTGAAGACTGCATGGATTTGGGAATACTATCAAAGTGTTTCCCTAACCTGTCTAAGATTAAACCAAAACGCTTGTTTAAACGTTTATCTCCAAAATTTACTTGACCAATCAACATAAATTATCTAATTTTAATCAAGTTTATCAAAATGTATGCTTGCACAAAGGTAAAAACTTATGGGTAATCGATAGCCCTGAAGGGTGTGCAAGTGCTTGATAATGAACTAAAAACGCTAAAGCGTATTTTACAATAAAAATACACAATTACTTAATAATTTATAACTATTTATGCCAATACCAGAATCAGAGTTAGTATTGAATAAGGACGGAAGTATTTATCACTTACACCTACAGCCCGAACAGGTAGCTGATGACATTATCGTGGTAGGAGACCCTGAGCGTGTGCCTAAGGTTAGCCGTTTCTTTGACAAGATTATTTACAAAGTACAAAAGCGAGAGTTCATTACCCATACTGGTACTTACAAAGGAAGAATGTTGTCTGTCATTTCTTCTGGTATTGGCACAGACAATGTAGAAATTCTTATGACAGAGTTGGACGCATTGGCAAATATAGATTTGAAAAAACGAGAATTAAAAGATAACCATAAGTCATTAAATATCATTAGGATTGGCACTTCTGGTAGCTTGCAAACCCATATTCCTTTAGGTAGCCACTTAGCTTCTGCGTATGGAGTAGGATTAGATACGCTGATGTGTTTTTATGATTTACCCCAAGACCAATTAGAAAATAGCGTAGGCACGAGATTACAAGAGAAGCTCTCCTTGCCTTTTCGTCCGTACTGTGTGAAAAGTTCTGAAAATTTATTAAAAAAATTTGCTTCCCAGATGTTTCATGGTGTAACTGCTACGTGTTGTGGATTTTATGCTCCTCAAGGGCGAAAAATCAAAGCTAACTTAAAAATACCTCACTTAGTAAAAACACTACACGAATTTAATGTATCAGAAAAGCAGGATTTTCAAATTACTAATTTTGAGATGGAGACCGCAGGATATTATGCAATGGGGCAGATATTAGGACATGAAATGCTATCTTTGAATGCTATTTTGGCAAATAGAATTACTAATGAATTTCATCACAATCCTGAGAAATCAGTCAATGAATTGATAGAAAAAGTGTTGGAAATGATAACCCAATAAATTGCCTTAAGGTTAATTTGCATCTAAATCCACATTTGTAAGATTTTAGTTAAATTTTATAGGAATAAGAAAAACCTGTCAAGTATAGTTGTACTTTAAAGGTTTTTTTTTGTATTTTAGCATGATTTTACACACTAAATGGTAACTTTACTATGAGTATGTGCATTTTAGGTGTGGATATTGTGCGAAAGATTTTTTTATAATTTTACCTATTTCATGAATGATGTTTTTTTCTATATCATTCATCTGCTTTTAAAACTTACATAACACATTAAATCTAACCTTATAATTTGTCCTACGTTTAATAGGATAATCACTATATTTGTATTAATCTTAAACTTACGTACAACACTTTCTACTTTTAAAACCAATAATTCAAATAGGAATTAACGCTCTATGATATACTTATTTATTAAAAAAGTTATGAACAGAAGTATTTACCCAAGAAAGGTGATGACTCTTTCCAAAAGATTTGTTGCTATTGGTCTCTTTTTACTTTATTGCTTAATAGCCACAACCTTACAAGCTCAAAATGTGGGTGATTATAGAACAGCAAGCAATA